>JAKATV010000512.1 GCA_021818565.1 Planctomycetota bacterium | reverse complement strand
GGGTTTATAGTGTGGATGGGCCATGATGCATTTCCCTGCACCGCCAACACCGCCGTGATTGATTTTGAGGGTAATATTAAACCTGCGGGCGTTGAATTGGGAAAGGTGTATCGTGACGCGTGACGGATACGGATTGACGATTACTTGGGGAGTTTACTATATTCTGTTCGTCGTTTGGCGTTACATTACGATGGCCGGAAAACCTAATACAAGGCCGATTTTATGTCAAAATCTACCGGTTTAAATGAATCACGGCGGGCCGAGTTGAGTATAAGCGTTGGAACATTTTGCTAGCAAGTCGAGTGATGAAAAACGTAGGGATATTTCCGGTGTTGCTTTCGGCTTTTATGGTGTCCGGAGTAATGGCATTTGGATCAGCGCACATACACCATGCCGTGATAACCCAAGGAACCCCCAACGCGGGCATTGATAAAAGTGAACAACAGGCCGACAATCTCAATGGCCTGCACGCTTTTTTAACGCAACATGGCACCATCTACCATGGCAAACGCATCGGGTTGTACCAGAGCCGGGCCGGCTCCTGGCCGCAAAAAATTGTCGTCGGACTAAGCCGCCAGTTGCAGGCTGCCGGTTTTACGGTATGCCGTCTGACCGGCGGGGAACTGGCCAACCCCGCCATTCTGGATGGGCGTGTGTTACCGGTGGTGATCGTGGTGAATGCGACCACCGTCCCCGCCAGCGCGGTCGCGGCTATCGGCCAGTATGCCCATACCGGCGGTTTTCTGGTTTCGCTTGGTGGCCCGGCCTTTTCCAATTTGCAATGGCGATGGCACGGCGTTTCCTATGCCAAGCCGGATTTGCTGAAAAAACTTCTGGTGGGCTTAGCGTCCAATCCCCTCAAACTTCAAAAATACCCGGTCCACTGGCAGCGCCTTACAAGCGAGTCTTCCCAGTCAGCGGGTGTTGCGGCGACAACAGGCCCCCAGGGTAGCAGGGGTTATCGATTTACCTATGGTAACTTCGAAACGGGATGGGATAACTTCCAAGTACGGACTCTCGCGCCACCCCCAGATAATACACTGACCGTGTTCTGGGCCAAAGGAAATAAAAGAACCAAGGCGTTGTATGTGGAATGGGATGAACGTAATGGTGTGCGCTGGAAAACCGCAATTGGTTTAACGCCGCATTGGAAACGTTACGCCATCCCGGAAAGTGCATTTTCCCGTTGGCCCAAACCGGTTCCGCCGGGCCAAAGCGGCCCAGGCTCCCACTTGCAACTTTCTCTTTCCCGTCGACTGATATTGGGGCTGGTAAGCAACATGCTCCCGCCACCCGTGGACGGAAAGCACGTTTTCTGTGTTGCGGGCATTGGCACCGCCGCGGTACCGCCATCACTGGAGGCGGCGGCGGATCAATACTTATTTGGCCGGGTGAATTTGCCGGTAATCGGCACCATTTCTCCGGCCTATAAGCTCTTCCCCGTAACGGACATGAAAACATTGGAAGTCAACGCAGCTCAGGCTATTGCTCCGGCGGCGAATTTACCGACACCCGCATCAATTCTTGGCATTTATCCGCGTGCCCAGGCCAACAGTTTGGATCAACAGATGGCCAAACGCTACATGCCATTGCTGGAAGCTCGCGGGAAGCATGGGCGTTTTGTGGCGGTCGCGGCCGCGCTGGAGTTGCCATCCGCGGCGGCATTGCCGCGGCAGGCCATCACGCTGAGCGTGCCGATCACCGATCCATCATTCTTTGCCTCCTCGGCCACGCAGCAGTGGCTGGCCGCGGTGATCAAGCGGGTGAAGCGGGGCGTTTACCTTGCCGACGGCGGTACAAAGGAAACCACCTGCTTTTCCGGCATGTCCATGCCGGTGGGTGCGGTGGTGATGAACCGCAGTACCACCTTGCAAACGGTGCGGCTAAAAAGCAGCATCACCAATGTCGATGGAAAAATTGTCTTCCAACACGCCTTTGCCGGAACCATCGCCCCGGATGGCAGAAAAAACTGTGTCACTGTTTGGACTCCCTCTGCGCCATCCCGCTGGGAAAGCGTGTTTCACGTCACCACCATGCTGTACTGTGGCGGAAAAGTCATCGACCGCTTGGCCGGCGAATTTCGGGTTTTGGGGTCGGTGCGGCATCCCCATTTTGTGACCGCAAAGAACGGCCTGTTTTATCTGCGCGGCAAGCCTTGGTACGCTTATGGTGTGAATTTCTGGCCCGAATCCAGTATGGCACAGGAAAATTGGAAATTATTTCTCAATTGGTTCAGCCGCCGGTCTTATGATCCCCAGACGGTGGAGCGGAACCTTGAGGATGTCAAAGCCATGGGCTTCAACACCATCTCCGTCGCCGTGACCTCTTCCGCGGATAATGGCTGGAATTTGCTGGATGTGTTGGCCCGCGCCAAAGAACTGGGGCTGAAAGTCAACCTGGCAATCGCCGGTATTGATGGCCTGCCCGGTGAGACGGGTGGCCCCGGAGAATTTCAGTGGAATCCCGTTAAGCGCTTCATCAACAAATTTCGTTTGGCCGAAAATGATACGCTCTTTGCTTATGATATTGCATGGGAACCGCACTGGGGCACCCACACCAACCGCAGTCGCTTTGATTCTCTCTGGCAAAAGTGGATCGTGCACCATGATGGCTCCATAAAAAAAGCCGAGGCACGCTGGCACTGTCCGGTACCGCGACAGAATGGCCATATCACCAATCCCCTGGATCCGCAGATTATCGCCGGCCACCGCGGAAACGCGGCAACCATGATTCTGGCCTATGACCGCTTCCTCAATGGATTATTGAAGCGGTGTTATGGTAACGCCCGGAATCTGATTCACCGCCTTGATCCCCATCATCTGGTGAGCTTCCGTATGTCCATGGCCGGTGATCCGGGCGCGAACCCATATTACGATTATGGCTTTTACAATTTTACGGGGCTTAAGAATGCGGTTGACCTCTTTGAACCGGAAGGCTACGGCGTTATGAGTGCGAAACGCCATATCGCGGACCAAGCCATTTTTACCGTTCAATACGCCCGGGCGGTTAATCCCGCGTTGCCGATGATTTATGCGGAGTTCGGTCGATCCGCATGGAATCAGATGACGCACCGTGATGGTCTTTCCCTGGAAAAACATGTGGCCCGTGTTTACACCCGGTTTTATCAGGCCTTACTCAAGGCCGGGGCCAATGGGGCCATCTGCTGGTGGTTCCCGGGTGGGTACCGCTGCGGGGAACGCTCTGATTTTGGCATCATCAATCCGGACCGATCGTGGCGTCCGGTGACGTATGTCATCCATAAGTTCGCCGCAAAAATGAAGGCCCCGCGACCGCTGCCCGCGCCGAACGTGTGGATTCCCATCCGCTTGAATCATGTGCGGGGAGTCGTGGGAATATACCGCAGTATTAAAAAGGAATTCTGGGCGGCCGTCGATGCCGACAAACTGCCTGGATTTACAATTGTTAAATAGATGGATCACGAATTTCATGTGGATACAAAGGTTATGCGTACACCACGATTCGCCTCTTGGCAAAGCATTGGACTCTTGTTTACAGGAAAAAAATGAATGTTGACTACCAACCAATTTGTAGCCTGGATTCTCCACGGAGGTCACGTAATGTGTACTTTCGGTTATGCGGTCATGCCGGCCGGCATTGTCGCAATGCTGGTGGCAAGTCTGACGTTGACGTGCAACGTGATAACAGCGTTGGTCATGCCACGGCAGGCGGTTGAGTAAAAATAAATATGGTGCCCTGTTCCACCCGTAATTATGGGTGGAACAGGGCACTAGCTTCAGGAGTTACGGAAATGAAGCGTTCAGTTGTCCAAAGCGTGCTATGTTTTGCGATGGTGGTTCTGACTTTTTGGATCATGCCATGTCATGCGGCTGCGCATGATCGGCTGCTGTGGCACATCGGAACACCGGGCCATGGTGATGCGGGTTTTGCACTGGCCCCCAAAAACTGGCAACAGTATGCGGAGAGTCCGGGGTATACCACCGGGCCAAATAATTTTCCGACCAATTTGGGAACCATCAAGCCGCATTATGGCAATCACGATCCCTTTTACGTGGTTGGTGTTTCCAAACAATCCGCGTGGCCGTACGTGCTGCCCGGCCCCACCGATATGTGGGCCGGCTACCATGGCCCCTACGGAACGTGGTCGGACGGCGTAAGCCATGTCGGTACCATTGTTTTTCGGCTGGGCGCGATAACGCCCAAAGGACAAGCCTCTTTGGTCATCCATCTGGTGGATACGGCCGCAAACCATCCGCCCTTGGTGTCCGTGGGTATTAATGGCCACCACGTTGAAAAGCAACTGCCTCCGGGGGGCGGCGACGCATCGCTCAATGGCAATCTTTCCGCCGCCAAACCTTACCTCTGGCGGATCAAATTTCCGGTTGGCTGGCTTGTGTCAGGTAATAATCTCATTACTGTTCGCACGCTTCGCGGAAGCTGGATGATCTTTGGCGCAATCCAATTATTCGCGCCATCCGGCACCGCGTTGCAGGCACCAACGGGAGCGGCCATGCTCAGTGCGCACTGGGATAATGTGGCACTGGCGCGATCTCGTTCCGGTCAGGCGGTGCAGGCGCTGCGGCTGCGTCTGTTTTGCGGCAAGGCTGCCCAATCGCTGCAAGTGCGAATCGGCGGTTCGGCACCCATGGCAATTCATTGCGATTCCGGCATAGACACCATCCGCTTAACGGCACCTCCGGTACGCCACGCCGGGACCCTTGCCATTGAATTGCTCGCCGATGGCAAAACCGTCTCCTCTCTAGCCCCAGTACGCCGGATCGTGCCGCATCGGACCATTTATGTGATTCCGCATTCGCATGTTGACGTCGGCTATTTGTTTTATCAGCCCGTGGCGATCCACCTGCACCACGTCTACATTAATGATGGTCTGGAGCTTATTAAGAAAACAGCGTCTTTATCCGCCGCCGCTCAGTTCAAGTGGAATATTGAAAGCATGATTGAAGTGGATGGCTATCTCAAGGGTTTTGAGAAGGCATCGCCACGGGTCATGGCCAACTTTGTCAATGCGGTACGGGCGGGCAAAATGGGTCTGGACGGTACCTATTGCAATGAGCTTACCGGCCAGTGTCGGCCACAGGAACTCATTTCGTGGCTGCATTACGCGCACGAACTGCGAGTGCGATATGGATTGAAAATCAATTCGGCGATGCTCTGTGATGTGCCTGGTGTCACCTGGGGGGCGGTGCCGGTGCTGGCGGATGCGGGCATCAAATATTTTCTCTGGGGGCCTAACGGAATGACCCAGGTGGGCTTCACGAATAATTTCAATGGCAAAGCCTTCTATTGGCTTTCACCTTCCGGAAAGCAAAAGATCATGGTTTGGCAGAACGCCAATCCAAACTATTGTTCAGCGTGGTTTACCATGACGGATGTCCGCCCATGGCTCCACTGGTTTGCCAACACGAATCCCCATTTTCCCTATAACATTATGTACGTCATGGAAGGGTGCGACAGTGCGCCACCCCCGACCTATCTACCGGGAATTGTGACGCAATGGAATAAGACGCATGCCTGGCCGCGATTGGTGACCAGCACGGTGAGCCATGCGGCCCATAAGTTTGCGGCTAAGTACGGCAGCGAACTTCCATCCTATCGCGGAGACTACAACCCCTATTGGGAGGGGCCGGTGGCCAGTGAACCGCGCGCGGTTCGCATCAACCGCGATGCTACCGAAGCGCTCGCCCAATCGCAGATGCTTTGGGATATGCTGGACGTCGCACAATATCCGCACAAAGTATTCACCAATGCCTGGCAGGACGCGATGCTTTTTGATGAGCATTCATGGGGTGCCTGGGATTCGTGGACCCAACCGCGCAGCAAATTTGTCACGCAGCAGTGGGCGTGGCATAAGCGTTATGCCACCCGCGCCATGTTTCAAGCCCATTGGCTGAAAACCCAGGCCGTTCGCAAAATCATCGCACATCAATCAACTTCAACGATGGCCGTATTTAATACCTGTTCCTGGCCGCGCACTGGTCTGGTGACACTTTCCGCTGCGGAAAGTAAGGCCGGTAATCTGGTGCGGAATGAATCGGGCCAGGCGGTTCCATCTCAGCGATTGGCCAACGGGACGCTGGTATTTTTAGCCAAAGATATTCCTGCGATGTCATCAAGTAAATTTACCCTTTCCGCCGGTCAACCTGTTTCGCCTGCCCAAGCGGCATCCGTGAATGCCTCCGGTACGCAATTAAAAACCGGCTCCATGACGGTTGAAATCAGTCCCGCCACGGGTACGGTATCGCGATGGTCTGTCGCCGGTTTGGCTGCCAATTTGGTGAATTCGAACAATCCAACCTGCCATGGCCTCAATGATTATCTTTACGTACTGGGTCCAAGTAACAGCAAACCTCAATATCCCGGAACGCCCAAAATCACGGTCGTCAATCGCGGGCCGCTGGTGGCGTCGGTGCGTGTTGTTTCGTCCGCTCCTGGATGTAAAACACTCACCCGTACCATTGAAGTGGTGGCGGGTGAACACCACATTAACTTTACCGATGCGTTGTACCTGCTTTCGGCCTATCCTCAGAAGGAAGCGGTACACATCGGTTTTAACGTCAAGGTGCCTGAAGAAACCATACGCATGGACACGCCATGGGCGGTGGTGAATCCGCGCAAAGACCTGATTCCCAATTCCAACAACAATGTGTTCCCGGTTTGCCGGTGGGTGGATGAATCGGGGAAGAATATGGGTGTCACATTGGCGACACCGGATGTGCCGATGCTGGAAATTGGCCGCATCACGCTCCCAAATTGGACCTACAAGGGTATGGTCGGTTGGGGTGGACCTTGGCTGACTCATCCGGCCCGTGGTGGAACACTGTATTTACAGTTGTACAATAACTATTGGGAAACGGGATGGAATGCCTGGGAAAAAGGCCCGATGACGTTTCGTTATAGTCTGCGGGCGCACCGGGCCTACCGGCAGGTGGCGGCCGAGCATTTTGGCATTGATGCGGGCCAGCCGTTGATCGCCGTACCGGTGCGGCAGGATTTTAGAGATGTCCGTTTTCCATTGCGATGGGATAATTCGCACGTAATATTGGCCGGTTGTCATCCGCTGAACGGCGGATCGGGCTATCTGGTTCGGCTTTTCAATGTGAGTCGCAAGTCGGCGCGGGTGGCATTAAGCTGGCGTGGGCACAGGAAGTTGACCGTTGCGCGTTGTGGCCTGTTTGGTCGTCATCGTCGGCCGCAATCGCGCCAATTTACGATTGTGCCCATGGATTTTGTAAATGTGGTGATTAACGAGTAGAGCGGCCGCTACTTAAGGATTGCTGCCCCCGTGAGCAAGCATGGTTGGTTGAGATTGGCAAAGGGGCCGTGAAACAAAACAGGTTTTCAGGAGTTACCGTAATGAAGCGTTTAATGGTCCAAAACGTGGTGTATATTGCGATGCTGTTCTTGGCGTTTTGGATAGCGCCATGTCACGCGGCTGCGAAGGATCGGCTGCTGTGGCATATCGGCACGCCCGGCCACGGCGATGCCGGCTTTGGGCTGGCCCCAAATCTCTGGCAGCAGTATGCGGAGAATCCCGGATATACCACCGGGCCGAATAATGCCCCGACCAATTTGGGAACCATCAAGCCGCAATATGGCAACCACGATCCCTTTTACGTTGTTGGTTTCTCCAAACAATCCGCATGGCCTTATGTGCTTCCCGGCCCCGCTGATGTATGGGCTGGTTTCCATGGTCCCTACTGGGATTGGTCCGGAGGCGTAAGCCATGTCGGCACGATTGCGTTTCAACTCACCCATGGGGCAGTGAAAGGTACGGCCTCTTTGGTCATTAATCTGTTAGATACCGCAGCACAGAATCCCCCGTTGGTATCGGTTGGCATTAATGGCCATGCGGTTGAAAAACAGATGCCTTCGGGTGGCGGCGACGCCTCGCTGAATGGCAATTTGTCCGCCGCCAAGCCGTATATTTGGCGAATTACGTTTCCGACGGGTTGGCTTGTGTCAGGCAATAATCTCATTACTGTTCGCACGGTTCGTGGAAGCTGGATGATCTTTGGCGCAATCCAATTATTCGCGCCATCCGGCACCGCGTTGCAGGCACCAACGGGAGCGGCCATGCTCAGCGCGCACTGGGATAATGTGGCACTGGCGCGATCTCGTTCCGGTCAGGCGGTGGAGGCACTGCGGCTGCGACTGTTTCGCGGCAAAGCGGCAAAATCGCTGCAAGTGCGGATCGGCGGCTCAAAGCCCATGGCAATTCATTGCGATCCGGGCATAGACACCATCCGCTTAACGGCACCTCTGGCGCACCACGCCGGGACTCCCGCCATTGAATTGATCACCGATGGCAAGATCGTCTCGGCTTTGGCCCCAATACGCCGGCCGGTGCCCCATCGGACTGTTTATGTATTGCCGCATTCCCATGTTGACATCGGCTATTTGTTTTATCAACCGGTGGCGATTCACGATCACCATGTTTACATCAATGACGCGCTCAAACTCATTAAACAGACCGCGCATCTCTCCCCGGCGGCGCGGTTTAAGTGGAACATTGAAAGCATGATCGAAGTGGATGGTTATCTCAAAGGTTTTGAGAAGGCCTCGCCAACAGTAACCGCCAATTTTATCAATGCGGTGCGCGCGGGCAAAATGGGTCTCGACGGCACGTATTGCAACGAGTTGACCGGGCTGTGCCGGCCTCAGGAATTGATTTCTTGGCTGGACTATGCCCACCAACTGCGGGTGCGATACGGCCTGAACATCAAGTCAGCCATGCTTTGTGATGTGCCTGGCGTCACTTGGGGGGCGGTGCCGGTGCTGGCCGATGCCGGCATCAAATATTTTCTCTGGGGGCCCAACGGCATCACCCATGTGGGGTTCGAGAATAATTTTAACGGGCGGGCATTTTATTGGCTTTCACCTTCCGGAAAACAAAAGATCATGGTCTGGCAGGAGGCCAATCAGAATTATTGTTCGCCGTGGTTTACGGTGGCGGATATCCATCCGTGGCTCCACTGGTTTGCCACATCGAATCCCCATTTTCCCTATAACATGATGTACGTGATGGAAGGTTGCGACAGCGCTCCGCCGCCGGATTACGTTCCGGGCCTGATTACCCAATGGAATAAAACGCACGTCTGGCCGCGGCTGGTCACCAGCACGGTGAATCATGCCGAGCGGGAGTTTGTCGCAAAATATGGTAAACAGATTCCATCGTATCGCGGGGATTACAACCCCTATTGGGAAGACGGGGCGGCCAGCACGCCGCGCGTCACACGGATCAACCGCAACGCTACGGAAAAGATCGCCCAGTCGCAGATGCTCTGGGACATGCTTGATGTGGCACAATACCCCCATAAGGTTTTCAGCAACGCCTGGCGGGATGCGTTGATGTATGACGAACATACATGGGGTGCGCCGGATTCGTGGGTGCATCCGCGCAGCAAATTTGTTCGTGAACAATGGGCATGGAAAAAACGCTACGCCACGCGTGCCATGTTTCAGGCCCGTTGGCTGAAAACCCAGGCCGTTCGCAAAATCATCGCACTCCGACCGACCACCACAATAGCCGTCTTTAATACCTGTTCTTGGCCCCGCACCGGCTTGGTGACACTTTCCGCGAAGCAGAGCCGTGTCGGCAATCTGGTGCGGAATGCATCGGGCCAGCCGGTTCCATCCCAGCGATTGGCCAACGGGACGCTGGTATTTTTAGCCAAAGATATTCCTGCGATGGCATCGGCGACGTTCTCCATTTCTTCCGGCAACGCCCTGCCGCCCGTTCATCCGGTTTCCGTGAATCCATCCGGCACACACATGAAAACAGGATCCATGGCGGTTGAAATCAACTCCACCACCGGTGTGGTGACGCGCTGGTCGGTCGCCGGATTGGCCGCCAATCTGGTGAATTCACACAATCCAACCTGTCGCGGCCTTAACGATTATCTTTTTGTACAGGGACCCAGTAACAAGAACGTGCAATATTCCGGGGCTGCCAAAATCACGGTCATCAATCGCGGGCCGCTGGTGGCGTCGGTGCGTGTTGTTTCGTCCGCCCCTGGATGTAAAACACTCACCCGCACCATTGAAGTGGTGGCGGGCGAACATCGCATCAACTTTACCAACTCCTTGGATATGGTTTCGGCCTATCCCCATGAGGAAGCGGTACATATCGGCTTTAATCTGAAAGTGCCCGAGGAAACCATACGCTATGACACACCATGGGCGGTGGTGAACCCCCGTAAGGACCTGATTCCCAATTCCAACAACAATGTGTTCCCGGTCTGCCGGTGGGCGGATGAATCGGGCAAGAATGTAGGCGTGACATTGGCGGTGCCGGATGTGCCGATGCTGGAGATTGGCCGTATCACGGCCCCGCGTATGAACGCCACCCATTGGCTAAAGCATCCAGCACGCGGTGGAACGCTCTATTCGCA
The DNA here is from genome assembly GCA_021818565.1 of Planctomycetota bacterium. Taxonomy (GTDB): domain Bacteria; phylum Planctomycetota; class Phycisphaerae; order WQYP01; family WQYP01; genus JAMDCX01. The sequence goes on along the minus strand of JAKATV010000512.1, from coordinate 551 downwards.
AGTCTACAACAACTATTGGCAGACCAACTATAAGGCTTGGGAAAAAGGCCCCATGCGCTTCCATTACAGCCTGCGGGCGCACCGGGCCTACCAGCAGGTGGCGGCGGAACATTTTGGCATTGATGCGGGCCAGCCGCTGATCGCCGTACCGGTTGGGAAAACATTTCACGATGTCCGTTTTCCGCTGCGATGGGATAATTCGCACGTAATATTGGCCGGTTGTCATCCGCTCTCCGGTGGGGCGGGCTATCTGGTTCGGCTTTTCAATGTGAGTCGCCAACCGGCCAAGGTGGCATTAAGCTGGGCCGGGAGCAAGAAATTGATGGTTGCAGGATGCAGTTTATTTGGCCGCCATCGGCAATCCCAGGCGCGCCAATTTAAGATTGCGTCCATGGATTTTGTGAACTTGGTTGTCCATCCGCATTAAGGAAATCAATGCATGAACTGGTGTTGGTATACGTCAATGAGCAATTCGCTCAACCGTCCCGGCCACCTGCCGGTCCGGGGAGAACGATTAATTGCAACTATGGACCAGCGCAAGTATGACTCCG
>JAKATV010000293.1 GCA_021818565.1 Planctomycetota bacterium | reverse complement strand
TTACCGCGGAGCCCGTCTAAATAGCAATGCAATTTCCGTGCCGCGCCGACATTTGTGGAATTCCGTTGTTTTCCTTTGCCGGCATAACAAAATGCGCGGGGTGCGGTTCCATAATGGCGACATTCTGGCGGATAACGCCAAGTTGACCCGGCCAATGCAGCGCGTATCCGAACCGGAAACCGTCCTGCGCTTAGATTCACGCATGGAGACAAATATTTTTTTTAACAGGGTTCCATGGCGCTAAACGGGATCATGGGACAAATTGTCCGGCGCATGTTGTCAGATAGTGTCGTTTCGCCGACCATGCGGGCCGGCGGCACGGCGTAAAAACAGCCTGGAAAAATTCTGGACACCCACACCAGTTTGGGGCGTATTATCGCATCAATTTCATGGTAAATGAACCCGGGTCGCTAACCAAGGGAGGGGCTATCTGGGATGTTGTAAAACCTTGGCACCGCATTTGCTGAAGATGAGGATTAGACATAAGCCGGATGTCGCCCGCTTGATCTTCAGGACCAGTCCCTGTTGAACAGCGAATCATCGTTGTCGGCAATAGCCGACGATGCGGCGTATTTGGCAAGTTACCGCGTTAAGGATATTTACGATGGGTAAAATCAAGGATTGTCGAGACTGGTTGATGGATCAGTTCCGCGACACTTATGGCGCGGAAACTTGGCGGGAGGCGTGCGTCTGACCAGCGTTTAAGCGGGTAATGGGGAAATCTTGTCACTTCAAGGCGAATAACAACAGCTTGTTTTCCCATCCCCCGTTCCGATTTGGAGGCCCATTCCGTTATGGGTCTCCAAATTGTTTTTATATTCCCGCGTTATGTCGGCACGCCGGCTTAAGTGAATCGGCGAAATTGGTGGATGACAATCTCTGCGTAATTAAAATGCTCGCCAAACGCTACAGGGCCGAGATTTTATGCTATAATGATTTCAGCAGTGCTTGAGCATAGCACCGCATGTCGTGCGATTGTCGCGGTACCTTGTTGGATCACCGCAAAATGGATCGCTCCGATGCCCCTCCCGTGCAAGCAACAACCAGCTTGTTCTCTTAACCGCGATGCCCATATTCACAAAGGCTGCTTTTGTTGGCGGCTTTTTGGAGAACCCACCATGAAGAATAAAACACTTGTTCTTTTGGTTGTGCCGCCGGGCAGCCCCGCGTCTAAGTCCGCTCCCATTTCCATCACATTGGATTCCGCCGGCGACTTTGCGGTGCTTGCCGGCACCACTGTAGAAAATACCGGTGAAACCGCTGTTCACGGCGGACATGTGGGGACCAGCCACGGCCGGGAGATCGTCGGATTTCCGCCCGGAGTCGTGGAACCGCCGCACATCACGCGCGCCGCAGACGATGCGGCCCTCCAGGCCCATACGGATCTTACCACCGCCTATGACGCGGTTGCCGCGCTGCCGCTAACGCACGATCTTAGTGGGCAGGATCTTGGCGGATTGACGCTGTTGCCGGGCGTTTATCATTTTACCGCCGGAGCCACGCTTCATGGAACTCTGACGCTCAAAGACCAGGATGACCCCAAGGCGCAATTTATTTTTCAGATCGGCACCACACTGACCACCGGCGACAACTCCTCGATTATTTCAATCAATGGCGGTGCCGCCACGTGGGCGAAAGGGGCGGTTTTCTGGCAGGTGGGCGATTCGGCAACACTGGGTGCCGACAGTGCTTTTGCGGGAAATATTCTGGCCCGTTCGGATATCACCATGAACACTGACGCTTCGATTCGTGATGGCCGTGCCCTGTCGCAATTTGGTGATGTGACGCTGGATACCAATCGGATCACCACCGGGGATCTGCCGAACCCATAAAGAATTGTTGATAGCTACCAACGGGAATGGCGTCAGGGCAACCGCATCCGCAGCGCTGCGCTGATTCTCTCATCGCTATTAATTTTAGCCGGCTTTTCCCACGCGTGGATTTTCGCCGAACCCAGGCTGCTGGCGAAACAATAGCCCGAGCTGTCGGCTTTCGCTTTGTACATTGCCGCATCAGCATTTTTCAACAGCGTTTCAGCGGAGACGCCGTCACGGGGACACATGGCTATGCCGATGCTGAGTTTTACAGTGGCTTTAACGCCTGTGGAATCATCGGCTTTTGCCACAAGGTCGATCATGCATTGCGCAATATCGGCAACAACGGCTTCTTGCGAGACTTCCATCAACAGACAAAGGAATTCATCGCCTCCCGCTCGACTGACAGTGTCCTCATCGCGCACGCACGCCTGCAGACGCTCCCCGACCAGGTGCAGAACCTTGTCGCCCACATTATGCCCGCAGGTATCATTAATCTGTTTAAAATTATCAAGATCTATGAATAACACTGCAAAGGGGCGACCGTGGCGCTGCCCCTGGGCCAACGCCTGATCCAAGCGATCGGTAAATAAGGCCCGATTAGCCAACCCGGTAAGTACATCATGAAATGCCAGGAATCGGTGTTTATCTCCCAGCAACTCGGTGATTTTTAATTTTTCTTCAAGGTCTGCGCGGGTGGAAATCTCCTCGGCGACAGCCGCGCTTAGTCTCTCCAGTTCTTCCGCGCAATGGCGCACGGTGGCTTCAACGCTTTCGCAGGACAAAAGTGCTTCCCGCACGCCATCTAAGGCGTCGTGCGCAGTAAGTTTTTCCTTCAACGCTTGATTTGCGCTGGATAGATCGCGAGCGCAGGCTACCATGGCTTCTTTAACCTTTCCGCTTTTTTGGAATGTTTGAGACAAGCGGACATCAGGCCGATGTATCAATTGCGACAAGGCCTCGCTCATGGATGATCCTTAATATCTTTCTCCCTGACATTAAATCCATCTCAGACATATCTCCCCCCACCGTTAAATGCAATTTCTGTGCCGCATCGACAAAATCGGATACATCAGTTGGGTTTGCACTATCTTTTAGCCAATAAGCCGCGTCGACCGGACAATTTGTCTGCGGCATTTTGTCCGGTTAAGCCTTTTTGCCCGTAATGTTTTTTCACCGGGGGCATAGCCGGATAATCACCATTTCGCACATACATAAGCGATGGAAGGGTGCACGCGGATAATTCTGTTATTGGCATGAAGATTGCATATTCTTCATTTGTTGATTATGGGCATTCATGGATTTGGTCTGTGAGCATAATTTTTATCTCATCGCCTTGCTAGGAGCTGGTATATGAAAACAGAAGAAAAAACTGAGGAAATGAAAAAGTCGCAGCATGATGCGAATCGCGATCCGCTTAGCGGTGCCGCCGGATCTCACCCGGTGGGAACCGGTGTGGGGACGGTCACGGGTGGCGTAATTGGGGGCGTGGCCGCCGGTGCCGCCATTGGCACGGTAGCCGGTCCTGTGGGCACGCTGGTAGGTGGGGCCGCGGGTGCTGTTATCGGTGGCGTGGCGGGGGGACTGGCCGGTAAAGCCCTGGCAGAAGATATTGATCCCACGGTTGAACACGGTTTCTGGCGTGCCACGTATACTTCGCGGCCTTACATCGCCAAGGGTGCCACTTATGACAAATATGGGCCGGCGTATCAGTATGGCTGGGAATCACGTGTGCATTACCAAGATCGAACCTATGAAGACAGTGAGCCAATATTGGCGCGTGATTGGGATAAGCGGAAAGGCGAAACAGGCTTGACGTGGGATGAAGCCAAACCGGCCGTTCGTGATTCCTGGCAGCGTATCGATCGCAGAAAACCGACGTCCGCAAAAAAGTAAAGTGGATAGTGGGTTAGTGGGGAAAAGTGGTCAGTGGGGCGCGTGAAGTGGGACGCGTAAAGTGGGGCAGTGCCAGTAGGGGGCTTAGTGTGCAGCGGGGACGTTTCTGCCGACAGGCCGGGACGTCCCCGTTTCGCTTGTATCGCCGGCGCGTCCGCCAATGCGACGAAATTGGAGAATACGGGATGGCCGAACATCCTCCGTAATATCCTGGTGCAGTAGAAGGACCGCCAAATAGCCCTGGCCACAGCATTGGGCGTGGACATTCCCGACGTAACCCAGCCGGATCAGCGCGCGTAAATAATTGCATGAGCACCGGGTGATTAATCCGGTGGTTGAACACGTGTCGCCGCCCAAGCACCGGTTCCGGGGAGGTTTTACAGTTTACGGGTTACGGGTTACAGGGGACTTAGGTGTTAGAAGTTTCTGGAAGCGTCGCCGCTTTCCTATTCTGCCCGGCAGGGTAAACCTGCCCGCTCCCTGTAACCTGTCCCCCGTAACCTCGAAGGATTTTTTCATGGCCAATGTACCGCACAATCATCAGCACGAGCGCCAGGAACATGAGAAAAAACTTCAGCACCGCGAAATCGACACATCGGTGCCTTATTGGAAAAGAGCCCACCGTGACTGGCGATTTTGGGTCGCACTATTATTGATGCTGGGCGCGATGGTGGCCTATCTGGTGACAGATGATGAGGCCTTTCGCTCCGCCGGGCCACCGCAACGCCCGGTCCCAGCCCTTGGCGGTTAGTGCTTGAGCGCGCCACAGAATCGTCCAGCGGATGAACCGCTACGTGGTACACCGCATTTCCGAAGCGCTTCGCGTGCCGCTGGTTGTCACTGCGGCAATCCTGATTTTTAACTTTTTTCGGTGACCGCGGAAATGATCGTCATGCCGGCCGTGCTCCAACGATCAAGAGCCGTAGTACGATGAAAACGGCTGTATATGGCGGCACTGGTTCATAGGATACCCGCGCTTATGTGAGTGTGGATTTTAGGCGATCAGTTTAGTTTTACGTCGCTTAAAGAATGGTTTAATCGCGAGGGCCACCGGCACGGTTAGCAGTCCCATGACGATGAAAATGGTTGAAGACTGCATGTACTTTTGTAGCGGGATATAGATGATTCCCGCCACCAGCAAACCTGCGGAGGCGGCGAACCCGGATGCGGCAATCACGCGACCGCGTTTTTCGGGAGCGGGCCGCGTTTGAAAAAAACTTCCCAGCGGCACCATCATCAGGCCACCGGCCACACCCGCACAAGCCAACATGGAAAGCAAAAATATGATTTTTCCAGGCCCTGGAACATCCGGTGCCATGCCCGACAGCGCCAAAAATACAGCCAGTGTGCCCGTGGCTCTCGGGGTAATCCACAAGCCGTTGTCTTTGGCGATTATTTTGCCGGCCGCCAACGATCCAAGCGCCACGCCCAGCATTTCCGCCAAGGCAAGATAACTGGTGGTGGCGTCGCTTAATCCAAACTGTACCTTGCCCATTTTGTTAATGAAAAGAATCTGCAAGCCGGCGATGAACCAGAAATAGGCGTAAGTGATGATGGAAACGGTCAGCAGGCCATCGGTCCGCAAATTCCACAAGTCCTGCAATGAACTCACGGGACCGAGCCATGGAAAAGGCTCTTTGGGATTGCCCGCCGGTCGATGGGGAACCCCAAAACTCACCAGCAGCCCAATAACGGAGACTCCAATCAGCGAGCACGCCGCTATGAATCGCCCCAGCGGCAGGCCGTGAACTGTTCCGCGCAGATTCAGCACCAGTCCCGCGGCGACAACTCCCAATAAAATTCCGGCGGTTGTGACCGATGTTAGCCGGGCGTTGGCATGAACCACATAGCTTTCCGGGTACACATCGGGAATGCAACCGCTTAAAGCCGGGCCGAAGATGGTGGCTTGAACAGCCATCAAAAAAATAACGATCACAATCAGAGGCCAATTTAATGTCATAATGCCCACGGCACCCAAGCTCAAAAAGATCAGTTCCATGGCTTTTGAGGCGATGATGACGCTGCGCCGGGGAAACCGATCCGCCAACCACCCCGCGGCCGCGTAAAACAGCAGAAATGGAATAGTAAATACAATGGTGATCAAGCCGGGCAGTCCGGTGTGATGGTGGCTAAGAGCCAGCAGGCTTACCGCCTGTTTATTGAAGTTGTCGTTAAAATTACCCAACGTATAGGCGACGGCCATGGCAATAAAAAGCATCCGCCCGCGGCGAATCTGCTCCGCCAGACTTGTTGCGGAAGAGGCCGGCGGAGCAGACAGAGACTCTTGAGGTCGCGAAGGCTCGGCCATGAGATTTACCCCAAGCAAAATTTTCCGGCGTATTTCCGCCGCCGGCCTGCGCTGATTAAAGGGTATGATCCCCTTACGTAACCGTCAGCCATACCACTAATTATAGTCGCAAACTTGCATCCACAGAGGAACCACTTGGGTTTGAGTTTGGCAGCCAGTGTTATCGGGATAGCACTATCGGGATATTCAGCGTGTCCTTGCGATTTCTGTGATCACAATTGTAACGTTCCCAATGAATTCCACGGCCGTCGCCACCGTGTCTCCTCTTGATGCCCGCTGAGCCGAGAACGGCTGCCTCCACGTCGCACCGAACCGGAACAGGCAATAAACCAGGGCAGACTTGCGGTCGCGCCGGGATGGGTTATATTTGCCACCATTGCGTAATTTCCGCGGAACGGTCGCCCCTGATGGAGAACGTCGAAGTGGATTGCTTCAATCTAATTGATGAACCGTGGATTCCCGTGCTTTATAGTAATTCGTGCGCGCGTCAAGGAGGGGGATGACTCATGGCCGTTGCGGAAATTAGCTTGCTGGCCTGCGACTGGAACGTGCTCACGAGCGACTGGCTCGCTGTGCTGAGCCTTAACGGGCGGGAGGAGATTCGGCCCCCGATCTATGCCCTGGCGCACGCTAGCGATTACCGCGCGATTGCGTCGGCCAGCCCGCTTGATGAATTTGCCGCGTATAGGTTCCTCTTGACCTTGCTCTACTGGAAGGCGGGGGAGGTGGGCGGAGTGGAAAAATTGCGCACGGCGCTGCTCGCGGGCAAGCTGCCGCACCATTTGCTCGACACCTTGTCCAGCGTGTCGGATTGTTTCCGGCTGTTTGACAGCAAGAACCCGTTTTTGCAGGACCCCTCCGTGCCGATAGAGCGGAGAAAGTCTGTTGGGTACTTGTTCGCCGAATTCGCAACCGGAACCAACATCGCCCATTTTCACCACGGTGACGACAATGCAATGCGGCTGTGCCTCCGGTGCGCCACAATTGGAATGCTTCGCGTTGTGCCCTGGACGCAGTCTGGCGGGAAGGGGCTGTCGCCATCTGTTCATGGCGCGCCGCCGATTATGACAATTGCGCGGGGTGAAAGCCTCGCGACAACACTCGCATTAAATTTGGTTGAAATCCCCGGAACTGGCGGTGAGGCCAGGTGGACCGGCCGGTTCAGCCCCACCGATGGAAAAGAAGCAATTCCTTTCCTTGAAGCGTTCACTTGGAACCCGCGGCGCATTTACCTCCATGTCCCGACGGAGAATGGGCGTTGCTGGCGGTGCGGCCAGTGCGAGGCACCCGTGGTCGGCCCAATCGTATACAGGGGAAATGAAAATACAAAATCCAACAAAGAGAAGGAGAAATCCGTCACCTTCCGGTGGACCGACCCGGCGGCTTTTTACACGAAAGGGAAGCCGCCGGCGATCAAGAGTCGTGATGAAGGAGCGGCTGCAGCGGGCCGCGATTTGGATTTCGCAAAAAAAGGCACATCACCTCCGTTAGTTGTAACGGAAAACGTCAATCACGGACGGTGGGGCCTTGTAGTCCCTTGCACAAATCCCGCGAACAACAAGACCTACGATCATCGCCGCCTGGAGCTGTTGGGGGTGCCCACGAGCTGGAAATTTCCGGTGCTTCCACTGACGGAGCCTGCTGGTGCCACGCAGGGGGCCGACGGGTGGGACGAGCCAAGGTTGGCCGGGTTGGGTCGAGGGGCGGGAATATTCGTGCGTGAAGCGGTGCGACTTTTCAGTGCCGCCGATTGGGCGGACCTTTCAGCCGCAGCGTGTCGGGAAATGCATGGATCACCTGCGGCGTTCGACGTGTTTAGCGGCCTTTTTTGGTCGCTGCGCGGAAGGAAAGTACAGGGACTCCCCTCACGGAATGCCGCTTGGCTGCTGCTTAAGTTGATGGCAGGTGTGCCGGCCCGCGCACGCGTGCAGCGCGCCGGTGGCGGTTTCTGCCCGTTGCGGGTTCTTCGGAAACGGCAGCTTGATGAGCGTCGCGATGGCCGATCGGTCCAGTCCCGATATCCGGTGTCCTTTCCGGTAGGCCATCGCCTTGAGGCCCTCCTCCACGGCGCTATCCGACAGAGCATCAGGCAGCGAAATCCGGAACAGATCGACTGGACGGGCCTGTGCTCCCGTCTTGATAAATTGCTTAAATAGGAATTGACACGAAAGGAACACGCAATGTTTATCCAGATCCACATGCTCCAGAGCATGCCCCCGGGAAACCTCAACCGTGACGACACCGGTCAGCCAAAGAAGTGCATATTCGGTGGAGTTACGCGCGGCCGCATCAGCAGTCAGTGCCTGAAAAGGAATATCCGCCATTCCACGCAGTTCAAGGATGCTTTCGGGGATGAGCTGGCGAGTCGAACCACGTATCTTCCCCGCATGGTGGCAGATGAATTAAAGAAAGACGCGTCACTCGGAATCCCGGCTGACGAGATCGGCGACATTGGGAGGGCACTCGCTGGAAAATTCAAGAGCGAGGGGGCCGGTGATAATGAAGGGGGCGAGCAGGAAACCGAAGGTGAGCGGTCGAAGTCTTCTCCACGTGCCGAGAACGCCGGGGAGCGAACCGGCCAGCTGGTTTTTTTCCCAGCGCCCTTCGCCCGTCGCATTGCCGAGTTGGCCGCGGAATTTAAGCGGCAGCATCCACGGCCTTATGAGGATTTCCTTGGCCGCAAGTTAACGCCAAAGGTCACGGACGAGGAAAAACGGGAAGTTGGCTCCTTCCTCGACAGGATCCACGAGGCCAGCAAGTGCCTGACCTTGGACATCGGGTTGTTCGGTAGAATGACTACCAGCGATTTAGTCGTTAACGTCGAGGCGGCATGCCAAGTTGCTCACGCTATCAGTACACATGAGACGATAATCGAGAGCGACTACTTTACCGCAATGGACGATCGGAAACACCAATATGCTCAAGGCCAAACGAATAAGTCGGGGGCGGCCTTTCTTGGCTCCGGCGACACAGAAACCTTCTTCAACGCGGCCGTTTATTACAAATATTTAAATCTGGACGTCAAGGCATTGCGAAAACACCTGCCGTCACTGGGTGTGGCGGAAACCGCCAAGGCGGTCAGCGTTCTGCTTAGTGCCGCGGCGCTGGCTACGCCTACCGGCAAGCAGAACAGTTTCGCCAGCCATTCTGTGCCGGAGCTGATTCTCGTTGAAATATCCAGGGTCCGCCGCCCGTTGAGCTACGCCAACGCATTCCTGCGGCCCGTCCAGGGTGGGATAGACCGCAATCTGATGGCGGAGTCCGCAAGGGCACTCCAAGAATATCTGGATTCAGTCGGGGAGGCTTTTGCGCCAAGGGACCTTCAGCGATTTGCGTTAACGACGGGCCATGCGAGGGGAACCTGCTCTACAAACGGTATAACAGCAGAGGTATCCTTCGAAAAACTTATTGAGTCCGTTGAAAAGGCCGTCAGACAGGAAGGGCGGGCGGTCGCGTGAGTGATAACACCCTGTTTTTGCGGCTGGCGGCACCGATGCAATCTTGGGGAACGTCATCACGTTTCCAATTGCGCCGCACCGACGCCCACCCGAGTAAATCGGGCGTGCTGGGGTTGCTGCTGTGCGCCATGGGCGTCGGCCGGCGTGATTCGGCCCAGGCCCTTGAAAAACTTCTTCCGCTCGTGATGGGCGTTCGCGTAGATCACCCGGGAAAATTGGAATGGGATTACCACACGGCAGGAGCTGGTGTTGGCATCCGCAGCGCCGACGGAAAGATCAAGAGTACCGCTTCCACCATGGAATACGAAACTCTCCTCTCCCGCCGCCAGTATCTCTGTGACGCATCGTTCCTGGTCGCCTTACAGGGCGGTGCGGGCACGATCTCCGATTGCGTTCGCGCGTTGGAGGATCCTGTTTGGCCGATTTTCCTTGGGCGCAAATGCTGCGTCCCATCGGAGACGGTTTTCGCGGGAACCGGGTCTTTCGCGACCATTAGCGAAGCTTTGTCCTCGCTTCCGTGGCACGCGAGGCCCCACGACGCAGTCGGTTTGGGCGGGTCCGCAAATCACGAGCTGGAAATATTCGTAGAATGCCCCGCTGGTTCGGCTCTGCCCGAACACGCGCAGCTTGCCTACGACGCTCCCCGGTCTTTTGGTTACTGGGATTACGGTGCCCGTTGGGTGGTAAATGGCACGGTAAAGGTGGCCGTCGGGAAACCTCCACAACTGAGCTCCGATTCTCCCGGACGGCGCGACCCCTACGGGCCGGACTGGAGTGCGCTGCGGCGCGACCGCTTGGAGCACGACAATTACCTCTGCGTATTCTGCAAATCGCCGGCCGTCGATGTACATCACCTGGATTATGGCGATGTTCGGTTGGACACCCTCCGGTCGGTCTGCAAAATCTGCCACGATGCCTGCACCATGCTGGAATATGGCAACGACATGCACCGGCAGCGCGTCGATCCATCAGACCCAGGCCAACGGCCCGCCCTCCGCCGACAGATCGACCGGCTGGTTGCGGATCGCCGCATCAGCCGCCGCCGCCACCTCCTGGAAATGGGCCGCGGGATTGCGGCGGATTATTTTGACGGGTTACCCGGATGCTGGGAAACGAGGAGCCGCTGAATGTTCCTATCGCAACTATTTGTGAACACCGGTCGCGGCGCCGACCATCCGGGGAGCCAGTGGATCAGAAACGTTTACCGCGTGCACCAAAGGCTGTGGATGGCGTTTCCCGACAGCAAGGCCCGCGCCGACGATCCATTTTTCCTTGGCCCATGGAGCATTCCGGAGAGCCAGGGGGCCAAGCCCACGCGCGACCGGGCGGGCTTTCTGTTCCGTATAGAAAGCGACGGAGCGCCCCGCATCCTCGTGCAGTCCGTGCAGCGGCCCGATTGGGATTACGCATTCCAGAACGCCCCCTACCTGCTTTCCGGCCCGCCAAATCTGCGCGAATTCAACCCAACGCCGAAATCTGGGCAGGCTTACCGCTTCCGATTGCTGGCAAACGTTATCCGGAGTAAGAGTGTGGCCCAAGCGGGCGGCACAATGCGGAAAGCGCGGCCAATTCCGCGCAGAAAGCGCACGGAGGAGTTGATA
>JAKATV010000080.1 GCA_021818565.1 Planctomycetota bacterium | reverse complement strand
CGTGACAAATAATTCCGCATAACTGATTTGCCATAGCAAATAATTGCTCACGCGCATTTCGCCCGCGGTGCGAATCAATAAGTCCGGATCGGGCATGCCCGCCGTATACAGATGATCCGCAATGGTCTGTTCATTGATGGTACCAATATCAAGCGTGCCGGCCCGCACTTTAGATGCTATCGCCCGTACCGCGTCCGCAATTTCCGCGCGCGAACCATAATTGACCGCCAGACACAACGTCATGCCCGTATTATGATCCAAAGCGGCGATGGTCTGGTCTAATTCTTCCAGAACATCCGGCGGCAGTCCATCCCGCCGGCCGATTTGGCGGAATCGGATGTTATTCTTCAGCATCACCGGACGTTCACTGATGAGGTATTCTATATAGAGCCGCATGAGGGTGTTGACCTCATCCACCGGGCGGCTCCAGTTCTCAATGGAAAAGCTGTACAGCGTAAGTTGTTTGAGGCCCAGGCGCGCCGCGTGTTCGACAATTTCTCGCGCTGCAATGGCTCCCGCGCGGTGGCCTTCGGTGCGCGGTTTTCCCCGCCGCCTGGCCCAGCGGCCGTTGCCATCCATAATCACCGCAACGTGCCGCGGCATTTGTGGATCAGCACGCTTTTGCGATTCTTTATCTGAAGATGAATTGCTCATCACGCCCCGCCTATTATCCATTGCGCCAAAACATTTTTATATTATATTGCGCTAATCACCGCGCCGGACAAATCAACGTTTGATGCCGGGCCGGCCCGACACTGACAATTCGGATTGGCACGTTGACATAGTGGGCGATGGTATCGAGATAGTTCCGGGCATTCGTCGGCAGATCGGCCAGTGCTCGGACATCATCAAGCGTTTCATGCCAACCGGGCAATTCCTTATAAACCGGTTCGGCCTTCTCCAGTTCATACGCGTCGGCGGGAAATTCGGTGGTGGTCTGCCCGTTGATTTTGTAACTTGTGCAGACGCGCAACGTATCAAAGGTCGAAAGCACATCCAGCAGCATAATGCACAGCCCCGTCACGCCGCAGACGCGTGCCGCATATCGCAACGCCACAAGGTCCAGAAAGCCGCAACGGCGGGGCCGTCCCGTCGTCGTACCGAATTCATGCCCGCGCTCCCGGATGCGCTGGCCAATGGCATTATCCTGCTCGGTAGGGAAGGGGCCGGAACCCACGCGGCTGCAATAGGCCTTAACAACACCCAATACCGTTTGTACCGCCTGGGCCGGCACGCCTGTGCCTGCCGATAGCCCGGTACCGCAATTGCTGCTGGTTACAAATGGAAAGGTGCCATGATCCAGATCTAACAGTACGGCGTTGGCACCTTCAAAGAGCATCCGCTTGTTATCGTCCATCGCCCGATGCAAAAGCGCCGACGTGTGACACACATAAGGCTGCAACAATTGCCCGTATCCGCGATATTGTTCAAACATTGACCCCCAGTCCAAAGCGGCAGCGCCATAAACGCCTTTCAGCAGCAGATTTTTTTCCGCCGTCACACGCTGCAATTTGTCGCTTAGTCGCGTTTCATCCAGTAAATCCGCCATACGGATTGCCATGGAGCGCCCGGCTTTATCGGCATAGCACGGCCCGATGCCGCGTGCGGTCGTACCAATTTTGTTGTCTCCCAGGCGCTGTTCTGAAAGCTGATCCTGTAATTTGTGGTAGGGCATCACCACATGTGCCTGACTGCTGATGCGCAGATTATTTTCCACCGCAATACCTTGGCTGACCAATTGATCCATTTCCTGCAAAAGCTGCACCGGATCAATAACTACGCCATTGGCTAACACGGACGTACATTGCGGATGCAATATACCGCTGGGAATTAAATGAAAGGCATATTTTTTATCGCCCACTTTCACCGAATGCCCGGCATTGCTGCCGCCATTCCAGCGAATGGCAAAATCAAATTGTGGGGTCAAAAGATCCACAATCTTCCCTTTGCCCTCATCACCCCACTGCAGGCCGACGATGGAAGTATTGCCACGTAAATCCGGTAAGGCCAATTCAGGCTCCATGCAATGCCTTTATCAAAACAAACGTCCGTGCCATAACATCTTTTCTCACGGCCCCGTGCCGCTACTGCCCGTTACGGGGAGCGAACCCGCACGACTAAAAGCGCTCGATGGGATTCTAAGTCCTGCAACGCAAAAATGCCACACGTGGAGAAAAGGCGACTTGTCGCCATTCTCAAACAGTTTATAAGCCGGGAGATAAAAGCCGGCGATGTAAATGCGGTAGTGGCGGGCGTGGCACAATTCAAAGCGGCGCAGATCCGCTGGAATCAGTACCAACGGGCACTGAAGATGCAAGCATCGCAAATTTACTCTGGTTTTTTGGTAGGCGGCGTTGGAGGCGATAATATTTCCGTTGGGGCGTCTACGCCGACTGATCAACTGCGGCCTGTATCCGGCGCACACTTACCGCTTTTATACCTTTCGGGCCGGGCTGACATTCATATTCAACCGTATCGCCATCCGCAAGCGAGCGATAGCCATCGGCAATGATGTCCGACTGGTGAACAAAGATGTCCTGGTTCTCCGGCCCTACGATAAAGCCGAAGCCTTTGCGATCATTGAACCATTTGATTTTGCCTACTACGGTTGCCATAGTCGTAACCTCCGGCGAAACCATTCGCCATGCATAAAAGCGAAACAACAAGCGACAAAGACCAAATTAATTACGCAACGGCTATAAATCCTATATGGATTTGTGCCAAAGCAACAAATTATGTTACGTTTTCAGCAATTTGTCAAGAAATAGAGGACATAAAAAAATCAAAACCAGCCGAATTCGAGCGTGGGTGGACGTTTTGATCGAACCGGCGTAAAATTTCCGGGCTATGGCGTAATTTTGATGCGCCGGCTTTATGAAACGGGTTGTTTTGGTTTAGATCACCGAAGGAAAAATACAATGGCGGAAATCAGCGCAAAAGATGTCATGGAACTGCGGGCACGGACGAATGCCGGCATGATGGATGCGAAAAAGGCTCTTGTTGAGGCCAATGGCGATATGGAAGCGGCTGGGGAGTTACTGCGTAAATGGGGGGCCGGCCGCGCGGAAAGCAAAACGTCCAATGAGATGAAAGAGGGCTTGGTCGGCGGAAAAATCAGCGAGGACGGCAAATTGGGCGTCATGGTGCGTCTGGGTTGCCAGACTGATTTTGTCGCCCGCAATGAAGCTTTCCAGAAATTGCTGCATGACCTGGTGGAACTGGCGTTTGCGCATGAGGTTTCCACGCCGGCACAGCTCAACGCGATCAAATATCCGGATGGCTCCGGGCGAACGGTGGAAGCTGTCATCAAAGAGCTGGTTGGCGGCTCCATCAAAGAGAACATGGCTGTCACCGGTCTGGCACGCTATAAATCCACCAACGGCCTGGTGGGTAAATATGTGCATCACAATGCCAAAGTCGGTGCGCTGGTACAGGTGGATGGCAGCTCTGATGACGCCGTTCGCTTACTCATTGGCGAGATTGCCATGCATGTCACCGCGGGAATGCCTTTTGTGCCCTTGGCGGTGAACCGCCAAGGGGTAGATGCGGCCGTGGTGCAGCGTGAAAAGGAACTGGCCGCCGAAAGCATCAAGGGCAAGCCGGCCAATATTGTTGAGAAAATTGTCACCGGTAAGTTGGATAAATTTTTCGCGGATAATGTTCTGCTGGAGCAGCCATTCGTGAAAGACGAAAACAAGCGCATTAGCGACCTGGTGGCGGAAACGAGCAAGGCCGTGGCCGCTCCGCTAAGCGTGATCGCATTCGCCCGCTTTAAAGTTGGCGAAGTTTGATACTTTAATCTGGTTTGGCTGGAGTTTTACATGACCCAACCGCGCTACCGCCGCGTTCTGTTGAAAATTTCCGGCGAAGGCCTGTGCCACGAGGGTGGTTTTGGCTTTGATATGGCGGAACTTACCGCCATTGCGCGGCAAATTGCCGAAGTAGCCCAACTGGGCGTTCAGGTGGCCGTGGTGATCGGTGGAGGAAATTTCATCCGTGGCGAAGCGCTGTCCAAGTCCGGTGAAATTCAGCGTTCCACCGCGGATTATATGGGCATGCTGGCTACGGTAATAAACGCCATGGCTTTGCAGGAAGTGCTGGAGCACCTGGGGCGACCCACGCGGGTGGCTAGTGCCCTGAATGTCATTCAGGTTGCCGAACCGTTTATCCGCAGAAAAGTCCTGCGCCATCTGGAAAAAGGCCGCGTGGTTGTCCTGGCGGCGGGCGTTGGTAATCCTTTTTTTACCACCGACACCTGCGCGGCTCTTCGGGCCACGGAGCTGCAGGCCGATGTGCTGTTAAAAGCCACGAAAGTAGATGGCGTATATGATTCTGATCCAAAAAAGAATCCCAACGCGAAATGTTACACCGAATTAACTTATCGGCAGGTGATTACGGATAATCTGCGGGTTATGGATATGACCGCCATCAGCTTGGCGATGGAAAGCAAGATTCCAATTATTGTCTTTAATTTAAAAAAGTCGGGTAATATTATGCGGGTTGTATCCGGAGAACCCATTGGTACGCTGATAACCCACACCGACGGCAACGGCCAACCCATCATTGCGCATTTGCGCGCTGAAAATATATCCCTGAATCCCGGAGTGTCAAAAAATGCCAATTGACGAAATACTTTTCAACGCTGAAGAACACATGGAAAAAGGAATTGAGCACCTGCGCCATGAGTTGCGCGGGTTCCGCACGGGCCGCGCCAGTACGTCGCTGGTGGAATTCATCAAAGTGGATTATTACGGGGCACCAACAGATTTACGCTCACTGGCGTCCTTAACCACACCGGATGCGACATCCATTCTCATTAAACCCTTTGATCCCGCCTCCATCAAAGATGTCGTCAAGGGCATTGAGGCTGCCAACCTGGGTATCAACCCAATTAACGACGGCAAGCAGATTCGTCTGGTGTTGCCGCCGTTATCCGGCGAAAGACGCCAACAGCTTCTGGGCAAAGTAAAAGAAGCGGCGGAACACGCGCGAATTTCCATGCGCAATGTGCGTCGGGATGCCAACAAACAAATTGATCAGGAAGAAAAAGAGTCAGGAATTCCTGAGGACCAGGCCAAACAGGCCAAAGAGGCGGTGCAGGAACTGCTGAAAAAATTTGAAGCCAAAGTGGATGAACTTGTGCAGGCCAAGCACAAAGAGATCACAGAAGTTTAACCCCTCAATAATTTCCGCAACCGCAGAACGGTAAAACCCCGGTAAAGCCTTGGATTGGCCAAGCGGCGCTAAGTAACTACAATAGTATCCATACGCAACCCGCGGGACTGATTGTCCGGCGGCGATCTCATTGCCAAGGAGTCTACCGTGAGTGAACTTGAATTCGCAGGTCTGGAGGAATCGGCCATGCTCAATCGCATGGCTAAAGTTTTGGCCGATACGGTAATAAGTCGAGGTATGTTCCAATCCTGGGCCACGGATTCATGGCGCCCGGAAGTGAATTTATACGAAACGCATAGTGCTTTTATGGTTTGTGCGGATTTGGCGGGGATGGATGAAAATGCCATTCAGATCAGCGTCGCGGACAATCAACTGATCATCCGGGGGCATCGGATTTGTCCTATGCCCAGCGGTAAAGAAAAGGCGGTTGCGGTACATCTGATGGAAATTGATCATGGCTGTTTCGGCAGAAGCATTGAAATGCCGGCCAATGTGGATCACAGTAAAATTTCCGCCCACTACGATGCGGGAATGCTTTGGATTACATTGCCAAAAGCGCGGTGAGCATGGAAGCGAGAATTGCGCTTCATGTATGGTGAAAGTAGCGGATATTACAAGCAGGAATCTATGGCGGAAGAAAAGACACAATCATCACCGGACCCCAAGTCAGGCGAAAATAAGCCGTCAGGGTCTAAAGGCCCCGCAGCTCCCGATGCGCCCGGTGTAACAACCGCGGATGTCACTGGGCCTATGCTGCATCAGGTGCGGATTCCGGAAATTATTGCCATCATGCCCGTGCGCGATGCGGTGGCCTTTCCCGGGGCGGTCATACCTCTGAGTATAGGACGCGATAAAAGCCGCCGCCTGCTGGATGATGTGATGCCCGGCGATAAAATTATCGGGGTGCTCACGCAGAAAAACGAAAGCGTGGAAAACCCGCAGCCTGGCGACATGCACGCGGTGGGAACTGTGGCGATTGTATTAAAAATGCTGCGCCCGGCCGATGGGCAGCAGAGCATTGTTGTCCATGGTCTGGTGCGTTTTCGCGTCCTGGAGTTTGTACAACAGGAACCCTACCTGAAGGCCCGCGTGGAAGCTCTGCCTGATGCCGCGGAAAATGTCGGGCCGGAAACGGAATTGCTGGTGGGAAGCGTCCGACAGGCCGCTAAACGAATGATTGAATTGTCGCCCAACATTCCCGATGAGGCGGCGACGATTCTTGATGATATTGATTCTCCGTCCACACTGGCGGATTTTCTGGCGGCTAATCTGCATGACTCCGTTGCGGACAAACTGGCGCTGCTGGAGGAAACCGATGTCATTAAGCGTCTGTTAATGGTCCGTCAAAAGCTCGCAACGCGAATAGAACTTCTGGAGCTTGAAGAGAAACTTCAATCGCAGGTGCGCTCCAGTATTGATAAAAATCAGCGGCACTATTTTCTTCAGGAGCAGTTGAAGGCCATACAAAAAGAACTCGGACAGGCTGATGAGCAAAGCCAGGAACTCGCTGATCTAAAAAAGCGAATTGACGAAGCCAAAGTGCCGGACGTGGTGAAAAAAGAGACGGATCGTGAATTGGCCCGCCTGGCGGCGGTACCGCAGGCGTCGCCGGAATATGGCGTTATAAGGTCATTTCTGGAAACAGTTGCGGAGTTGCCCTGGAGTAAATCCACGCAGGATGATCTGGATATTAATCGGGCGCGGGCGATTTTAGATCGCGATCATTATGATCTGGAAAAAATAAAAAAACGCATCGTTGAATTTCTGGCGGTCCGCAAGCTCAATCCTTCGGGTCGCGGACCCATTCTCTGCTTTCTTGGGCCGCCGGGCGTCGGAAAGACCAGTCTGGGAAAGTCCATCGCGGAATCATTGGGGCGAAAGTTTGTGCGCATGAGCCTTGGCGGCGTGCGGGATGAAGCCGACATTCGCGGCCACCGCCGCACCTACGTTGGTTCCATGCCGGGCCGTATTATTCAGGAACTGCGGAAAGTCGGCACCAACAATCCGGTCATGATGCTTGATGAAGTGGATAAACTTGGTGCGGATTTCCGGGGTGATCCATCGGCGGCTCTGCTGGAAGTCCTGGACCCGCAGCAAAATAACAGCTTTCAGGACCATTACCTGGGTGTTCCATTTGACTTAAGCAAAATCATATTTATCTGCACCGCCAATTATATGGAACCGGTTCCGCCCGCCCTGCGCGACCGCATGGAGGTTATTGAAATTCCGGGTTATACGCAGCAGGATAAACTGCTGATCGCGCGAAAATACCTGGTGCCGCGCCAACTCAAGGAAAACGGCATTACACGCAAAGACTGCGAAATTCCCGCCGCCACGCTCGAAGCGCTCATCGAACGCTACACCCGCGAAGCCGGGGTGCGAAATCTGGAGCGTATGATCGGCTCGGTCATGCGTGGCGTCGCGGCAACGCTCGTTGGTGCGACCGGGAAACCCGTAGCCGTTGGAAAAGGCAAGAAACCCGCCGTTAAAATTCAGTCGAAGGCGGGTGAATTGCCCCCCGTAAAAGTGGGCAAAATAACTGTGAAGATTGATGATCTGGCAAAATATCTTGGACCGCTGATATTTGAAAGTGAAGTGGCCCTGCGCACGGCAACTCCAGGCGTCGCCACTGGCCTGGCGTACACTCCCGCCGGGGGAGATATATTATTTGTTGAAGCCACGCGGATGCCCGGCAAGGGGCGGCTGAGGCTTACCGGCCAAATTGGAGACGTGATGCGGGAATCGGCGCATGCTGCATTTTCGCTGCTGAAAAATAACGCGGAAAAATTAGGGATAACGCCGGCGATTTTCCGTGATATCGATGTGCATGTACATGTACCGGCGGGGGCGGTCCCCAAGGATGGACCATCGGCCGGCGTTGCCATGTACACCGCATTGGCGTCACTGTTCATCAATAAGGCGGTGCGGCCTGACGTGGCTATGACCGGGGAAATTACCCTGCGCGGCCTGGTATTACCCATCGGCGGGGTGAAGGAAAAAGTCATCGCGGCGCAACATGCCGGCATCAAAACCGTTATCCTGCCGCAGCGCAATGAAAAGGATCTGCAGGAAGTCCGGCAGCAGTTGAAAAAAGATCTGAAGTTTGTGTTTGTTAAGACGGTTGGCGAAGTCCTGGCCGCGGCACTAAAAGACGGTAACACTTCGGAATCGCCATCCGCTAATCTGACGAAAAGCAATGGATTAATCCATAAAAAGACGAAACGCCCTGTCGCACCCGCTCTCCATGCCAGGGAGAATCCGGCGCAATGAGGGACGAAAGTTCTATCGCGATGGGCACCGCAGGTCGCCGTGGGACAATCGTGGAGGGCCGCACGGCGCTGCCCGCGCCGATTGCCGATCTGGTTGCCGTGGACTTGGGCGTCCTGGACTACCGCGCAGCGTGGAGCGTCCAATTGCAATGGCATGAAAAAGTGCTTAACGGCTTATATCCCGCCGGGGCGCTGCTGGTTGTGGAGCATCCGGCGGTTATTACCATTGGCCGGCATCCCGGCGCATCAGAGCACCTGCTGGCCGATGCGCAGACACTGGCCGGCCGGGGCGTGGCGGTGGAATCGACCGATCGTGGGGGGGATATTACCTTCCATGGTCCGGGGCAACTGGTGCTTTATCCGATCATTCCTCTGAACCATTACAAGTTACGAGTACATGACTACATGCGATTGTTGGAAGAGGCGGTGATTCAGACGTTGGCCGCACTTGAATTATCCGCAACACGGGAGGCCGGCGCTACCGGTGTTTGGTTAAAATCCACACGGGGCGGCTTGGACGCAATGGCAAAGATTTGTGCCATCGGCATCAAGTTGCGGCGCTGGACTACGCTGCATGGATTAGCGTTGAATGTAACCACGGATCTGAGTTTCTTTGATTTGATAAACCCCTGCGGGCTGTCCCGTCCGGTGACCTCGCTTCAGGCCGAGCTTGGCGCACGCTGCCCCAGCTGGGAATACGTGAAAATTCGCCTGATTCATGAATTATCCGCGTTGCTTGGTCATTTGCTCTGAAATGCGATATAATGAGGGTCTTTGGCATTGTGACCGCGTGAGGGTCACATAAGCGCTGTAACCGCGCGAAGCGGACTGGACGGCGGCTGGCATAGAGCTGCCGGATATACCTTGAAATATTGGAATTTCTATCATGAAACGCCGAGATGAATTACGAAATATCGCCATTATCGCCCACGTTGACCACGGTAAGACCACATTGGTCGATGCATTGTTACGGCAATCCGGCATGTTTCGCACGGGACAAATGTCGGAAGACACACTGATTTTAGACAATAACCCGCTGGAACGCGAACGCGGCATTACTATCCTGGCCAAGAATGTGGCGATGAACTATGTCGATTCTGCGGGGGTTATGCGGAAGATTAATATCATCGACACACCCGGCCACGCCGATTTTGGCGGGGAAGTGGAGCGCGTGCTGAAAATGGCCGATGGCGTGCTGCTTTTGGTCGATGCTTTTGAAGGCCCGATGCCGCAAACCCGTTTTGTGCTCAAGAAGGCCTTTCACTATCACATCAAGCCCATTGTAGTTATCAATAAAATTGACCGGCCGGATTCGCGGCCCGATGAAGTGCTTAATGAAATCTTCGATCTGTTTGTGGAACTGGAGGCGGATGATGACGCCCTTGATTTCCCGGTCATTTATGCTTCGGGTCGTGCGGGTTTTGCGCGGCTTGAAACCGCCGACAACAATATGGATATGCGCCCGCTAATGGAAACCATTGTCAAGAAAATTCCCGGACCGGTGGCCGATTTGGAAAAGCCGCTGCAGATGCAGATTACAAATATTGACTACAACGAATACGTTGGCCGTATCGGTATTGGCCGCGTTTTCAACGGTTATCTGCGTAAGGGCGAAAAAATTGCGCTGTTAAAACGCGACGGCAAAAATGAATCGCATAATATCACTGAATTATATCTGTTCGCGGGTTTAGGCCGGGAAAAGGCCGAACATGTCGAAGCCGGAGATATCTGTGCCGTCGTGGGTATTGAAGATGTCGATATTGGAGATACCATTGCGGCGGCGGAGCATCCTGTGGCGTTGCCCCTTATTGATGTTGATGAACCCACTTTAAGCATGATTTTCAGCGTCAACGATTCACCGTTCGCCGGCCGTGAAGGCAAATTTATCACCAGCCGCAATGTCCGCGATCGGCTGTATCGGGAATTGCAAAGCAATGTGGCGCTGCGTGTGGAGGATACGTCCTCGGCCGATTCGCTGCGCGTTAGCGGTCGCGGGCTGCTGCATCTGGGCGTGTTGCTGGAGAACATGCGCCGCGAAGGGTACGAACTTCAAGTCAGCAAACCGAAAGTAATTTTCAAAGAACTCAACGGTCACAAGTGCGAACCGGTGGAAAATCTGGTAATTGATGTTCCGCAGCAGCATGTAGGCTCCGTGATGGAAGCCATCGGTAACCGCCGAGGCGAGTTGGTCCGTATGGACTCCAAAGGAAATATGACTCACCTGGAATTTACCATCCCGGCACGCGGTTTAATCGGGT
The DNA here is from genome assembly GCA_021818565.1 of Planctomycetota bacterium. Classification (GTDB taxonomy): domain Bacteria; phylum Planctomycetota; class Phycisphaerae; order WQYP01; family WQYP01; genus JAMDCX01. The sequence continues at coordinate 452 of JAKATV010000080.1, read as the reverse complement.
TGCGGACGCGACTGCTAAATGCCACGCAGGGCGAAGCCGTCATGCACCATACGTTTCATGATTATCAGTTTATCCGCGGAGCCTTGCCGGGGCGGCAGAATGGTGTCATGGTCAGCATGGAACTGGGCACCACCAATGCGTATGCCCTTGATACCTTGCAGGATCGCGGCGTGATGTTCGTGAAGCCCGGCGACGAAGTGTATGAAGGTATGATCGTCGGCGAATACAATAAAGACACCGACATCACCGTCAATGTGTGCCGCGAAAAGAAACTTTCCAATATGCGCACTACTTCCAGTGATAAAAACATCATCCTCAAGCCACCTCGGGATATGTCCCTGGAAATTGCGCTGGAATATATTGAAGATGATGAACTTGTTGAAATTACGCCGCAGACCATTCGCCTGCGCAAGCGCTATCTCAAAGAAAATGATCGCAAGCGCATGGGACGG
>JAKATV010000531.1 GCA_021818565.1 Planctomycetota bacterium | reverse complement strand
TCTGACTGCCGGTGGCAGTGTTGATTACGGTCAACGCGGAGTTGCCGTCTTCATTTTCATCGGTGTACAGCAGGCCGTTATTGCCCATGGCCAGGCCTTCCACGTGGCCGGTCACATTAAAGTGGTTAACCAACTGTCCGGTAAGGGTGTATTGTGCCACAACGCTTTGGCCGCCGTCGCTGCCGTCGGACATGACGTTGTTGCCCCATCCGATAAACACACTGTTGCCGGCAACGGTAATGTCGTCCGGGGCGCTGACAACCTGCGAAGCGCCGGGGATAATTCCCTGATTCAATCCCGCGACCGTAAAGGGGGACGCAAAGGTAGTCAGTGAATATCCGGGTGCCACAGTTGGGCCGGCGTTTGCATGGGCTGCGGCCAGAGCCAAAGTGGCGGTGCAGGCCGCCGCTAAAGCCAGGGCCTTGCCAAGGCATATTTTGGAATTCGGTGTACGCAAGATTAGTTCCTCCGAGAGAGATAAAAATTGGATCACAGCAACATCGCGTGATCTCTGAAAATCAGGTTATGGGAACCGTATTTGGGTCATATGAAAGAAATAAAAATTTTGCGTAAGGATGAACGCGATATGGGTTGCTTTTTGCCGCGATAGTTTTGATGATAGTGGATGCGAAAGTGCCTTGTTTGGAGAATCAGACCATGGAACAGGCCATTATTGATGAATATCTGCGGCAGGCATCGGTATTTCCCGCGGCCATTAAAGGATTAAGTGCGGCGGAACTTAACGCCCATCCGATACCTCATACATGGAGTATCCGGCAAATTGTTCTGCATGTCATGGACAGTGATTTAATTGCATCGGACCGTATGAAACGTGTGATTGCGGAAGACAATCCCACCCTGATCGGATTTGATGAAAGCGCTTTTGCTTCTAATTTGTTTTATGACCACCTTGACGCCGCCATGGCCGCTGAAGTTTTTGCTAAAAATCGTCTCCTGACCGCCGCAATTCTCAATCGCCTTCCCGCCACAGCTTTTCTGCGTGCCGGTACGCACAATCAGCGCGGGCGTGTTACGTTGGAAGAACTGCTGAAACTATATGTGCAGCACTTTGATCACCACATGAAATTTCTCAAGCATAAACGGCAATTGCTCGGCAAGCCTCTTTAAGGCTGCTCGGAAAGCTCTACGCCGGTATATCCAGACTTGTACATGCCTGCACGATAAAGCGCTCCATGTTGCGTTGCGGATCGCCCAGGCTGGTTTTGGCCGCCATGTCCGCTGTCAGCAACGCGGCGCTGACCCGGCGGCTACCTTCGATTCCCCAACGGCGGGCGGAAGCCAAAACGGCACTGGCGCGTGGGGCCGGCCAGAGTTTCAGTTCCTTGATAATCTGATTATCACTTAATCGCCGATCCAGCATCTCCCGGGCGCGCAATACCTGTCCCATCCAGAAAAATATGGCACCCACCAGAGTGAATCCGATCCGGGCATCCATCTGCCATAGTTCTGTATGGCGCGCTAATGCTTCCTTGGCATTCCCCGCCGCCAGGGCGTCAATAAGACTCCATACGACCTGTTCATGTTGAAATCCTACCAATTCATCGACCATTGCGGTGGTAATCGCGGTTTGTTTATCCGCGAATAACGCCAATTTTGCCAATTCACTTTCCAGGCGTCCCAAATCCGTGCCCACCAGTTCCGCCAGACGTATGGCCGCCTGGGCGTCGATGGTTTTTGCAAACTCTGTTCGCGCGTGCTGTGTCAGCCAGCGAGGAACTTCATCTTCCTTCATCGGCTGACAGAGGATCACGGCACCTTGTTTATCTAAAAATTTGTGCAGGCGCGTTGTTTTAACCCAGTTATCGCAGATCAGTACCAGCGTGGCGTTGTCACTGGGAGCCTGGGCATAGCGCAAAATCAGATCGCGCGCTGCCGAACCGCCGGAAGCCGCCAACTCTTCGACTTGATCTTCATCAGGCTCATTTTGCGGTTCAGAATTGTTGCCGCCCCGGCCCTTAAGCAGCATATCCGCCGGCTCAAGCACGACTAACTTGCGGCTGGAAAACATGCCAAAGGTCCGGCATTCATCCAGTAATGCTGTGACGGACACATTGGTTTCCATACGAATGTATCCCGCGTCCATGGAAGACTCATCCAGAGCCGCCCGCCGTATTCGCCCCAGCCACTGGCGGCGCAAGTACGCCTCACTTCCCGCCAGCACCATGACCGGATGTATCTGAATTTTAGATTCGCTGATCTTCGCTGCCATGATGGTATGTTACGTGCGGATACCTTAAATGCCAACACGCTTTATAGGCTCAATGTTATGTTGTATCCGATCCGTCATGCCGCGCAAATGGTGTACGACTGCGCGCAGTGAAAGTGCTATGATCCCCTTATTATTTTGCTTTAGAATCTGCCGTGACCCCTTGTCCGCCAAATATCCTGCCGGCTCCGGATTTGGTAATGCGCGGGCGAAATATACCCTACAATTTGCGATCTCCAGGCGCTGGGATTATGCTTCCAACGTGTAAAAGGAAAATTTGAAAAGCCACGGCCATCGATCCTCAAAGTTCACGGCCTTGAGAAATGGGCAGGAGACACGCATTGCAGGTTAATGGTGAGCAACTCCAAGAGGTGTTGAAGCTTTACGATGCGGGTCAATACCTTCAGGCTTATGAGCGGGGATGCAGCCTGGCACCCTTGCCACAGTGGAAAGGCGTTGCCGGGCGGATCATGGCGGGCCGGCTGGCGGGAAATCTGGGTGGGGGGAAGATGGGAATAGTCTTGCACTATTTAGCCTATCGCGAACATCCCGATGAACCGGAGGCCTGGTATTATTATGCGTTTGTGATTTTAGGTTGGCGCGGCCCCCTGGAAGCGTGGCAATTTCTTCGCGACCATTCGATGCCCCATAGTGCGTCACTGGAATTGCAGGCACATTGGTACGCCATAAAAGCTCGAATTCTGGGAACGATGCGCGACTTTAAAGGCGCACACCGCATGCTGGCCGCCGCTGAAGAGATGCATCCGGATGATGCGTGGCTTGCCGTGGAGCATAGCAGCGTATTGGAGCGGGAGGATCGCTATGATGAGGCTCTGTCTGTAATCATGCGGGGATTGGAGATTCGTCCATGGTACCGGCCCGCGGTACAGTCCGCGGCCCATTTGATGCAATTGTTGGATCAGGAAGATCAGTCGCTGGAGCTTTTGCGACAGGCAACGGCGCGAAATCAAAGTATGGCCCTGGTATTGCAATTGGCCGCCTTGCAAACCGAAATGCGCCTCTATCCGGAAGCCCGGTTGAACTATTCTCGGGCTATTGAATTGTCCCCGCTGATGGACAGACAAGTACGTGACTGGCTTTACGGAATGCAGTCGGACGCCGCCTATTTTTGCGCCGATTATTCCGCCGCCGTCGATCTGGCGGAAAAATCTAAAAATCGTTTCTATCAGAAAATTGCCGCTAAATTAAAATCCGCTGAGAAAGATGGCAAGCGGGTCATGTTGCCGGTGGGTTTTGTACGGCAACATCACCTGACGTGCGGACCGGCGGTGGTGGCCTGCCTCGGGCGATTCTGGCAAAAGCCGGTGGATCAGCAGACGCTGGCAAAAGAAATCTGTTACGACGGCACGCCCAATCACGCACTGCGGCAATGGGCCAATGAGCACGGTTGGCTGGTACGCGAATTTCGCGTGACATGGGAGGCCGCCAAGTCGCTTATTGACCGGGGCATACCCTTTGCGATTTCTACGGTGGAGCCTGGCAACGCCCATCTGCAGGCCGTTATCGGCTACGATGATCTGCGCGGAACATTGATAATTCGCGATCCCTATATTCGTCCTGTGGTCGAATTTGTCTCGGATATCACGCTGGAACGCTACGCCTCGACCGGGCCGCTGGGAATTGTACTGGTCCCGGAGGAGAAAAAGCAGCTTCTGGATCAAGTCAGCTTGTGCGACGAATCGCTTTATGATCAACTTCACGCCCTGAATGCCGCATTACACCGACATGATCGTGATGCCGCCTGTGCGGCCTGTGCCAACCTGCGGGCCTCGGCACCGGAACGCCGCCTGACGCTTACGGCCCAACAGGCTATTGCCGCGTACGATGCCGATCCCATGGCGCTGCTTGATTGTTATGAGAAACTTCTTGCCCTGTTTCCGGCGGATTCCGGCCTGTTGATCGCGAAGCTGCAATGCCTGAAGACTTTGGCGCGTCGGGATCAACGCATCGACATGCTTGGAACAATATGCGCCTCTTCAACCGCGCATCCGATATTCCGGGAGATGTATGCCAAGGAATTGATGCATGACGCGCGCCAACACACCGCGGTCCGCCGGATGTTGCGCCGGGTCATTCGAGCAATGCCGCTGGCCGCCAATGCCTATTCGGATTTGGCCTCCATATTCTGGGAGCAGCGCCGCTTTGAGGGGTCTGTGGAACTTTATCGGTTCGCGTGCTGCCTCGACGATAAAAATGAGGACTTTGCGCGTTCTTATTTTGTCGCTTGTCGGCACTTTAAGCAGGAATCCGAGGTGCTGGAAATGCTCCGGGAGCGATTTAAGCAATTCGGTGCCACGACCGGGCGGCCGGCCGAAATGCTGTTTTGGGCCTTGGACGCATTGGATCGCACCACTGAGGCTTTCGCCCTGCTGGATGAGGCCCTTGGCTTACGCCCAGAAGATGGATCGCTGTTGCTGCTGGCCGCCGACAACAATGCTCGCCACGGCCGATTAACCCAGGCGGAGGCCTGCATGGCACGAGCCAAAGGGCTTTGTGCGGAACGTGAATGGTTGCGGGTAGCAGCGGATATGGTGCTCTACAAAGGTGACCCGCGCGAGGCTCTCGGACTGTGGCAAAAAATTGTGGACGCCGAACCCCTGGCAATGGACGCTCTGCGCAGGGTGACAGAACTGTTGGTACAAAGCGTTGGCACCCAGGCTGCCGAGTCCTATCTGGATGCCCATTGCGCCCGGTTTCCGCACCACTATCCTCTTCTGCAGTTGCGGGTCATCTGGTTCCGGGATCAACTGCCGCACCGTTATGAAGCGGCGGTTCGACAATTAATACACTTGCATCCGCAGGACGGCTGGTCGCGTCGGGAACTGGTGGCGGCCCTGCTGGCTTTGCAGCAGTTTGACCAGGCCGCCGCCGAGGCGGAAATGGCCCTGACGTTGGAGCCTAACAATCCCGCGGGGCATTACTATTCCGGGTTGGTGACTTTACGGCGCGGAAATCCGTCCGAGGCGGTGGCCGCGTTCAAGCGGGCGATCACCCTGTCGGTCGACTACACCCCGGCCATTCATGACTTGCTGGCCAGTGAAAATTCTCCGGCCCAACGGAAGGCCGCTCTGGCGTTTGTACATGCCGAGATTGTCCGCCAGACGATTTTTGGGGAATGTCTCACAGCGTATCGCGAGCAGGCCGCGCAAATACTTGATGCCGACGAGGTGCTTGCGTCCCTTCAGGCCGCACTGCGGGCACGACCGGATTTATGGCAAGCCTGGTCCGGTGTAACGCTGCAACTCACGCAGATGGGAAAACTTGATGACGCCCAACGCCATGGCTGTGCCGCTGTGGAAAAGTTCAGCCTGTTGCCCGCACTGTGGCTGGATTTGGCCGGGGTGTATCGGGCGATGGCGGATGCGGATCGTGAGCAAAGCGCATTACGGCAGGCGCTGGAGATTAATCGATGCTGGAGCGTTCCCGCCCGGCAACTCGCCGCGCTGCATATCCGCGCTGGTGATCTGGTGAGTGCCCGAACCGTGTTGGAAGAAATTATTTCCCGCAGCCCCTTCGACGTGCGAAATCAGGGCATGTTGGCCGATGTGCTTTGGCGAATGGGAGTGCGGCAAAAAGCGATCCAGCAATTACAGCAGGCGTTGGAGCGTGAACCAAACTACCCCTGGGGCTGGGACGCACTTAGAAATTGGAGCCGCGAAATCAATGAACCGGACGCTCCCCTGGCGTTAGCCCGGCGGCTTACGGTCAGTCACGGCGGTGACAGCCGCATGTGGCTGAATCTGGCACACATGCTGTATCTGCCCGAACAACATGAAGAACGGATGGCCGCTTATCATCGGGCCATCGCGGCTGATTCGCGTTGTGCCGAGGCCTACGATGAACTCGCCACCGCATTGGCCGAAGCGGGGCGTCTGGAAGAAGCGCTGGCGGCATGTCACCCCGCGGTATTCAACGGCGATATACCGTTCGAGTTGCGCGGTCGCGCCGCTTGGATTCAGTACCAGCGGGGAAACCGTCATCAGGCCATTGAGGATATGGCAGCCTTGACCCGCGAGTCGCCCCGTTATTTCTGGGGAATCTGTCGCCTGGCGGATTGGTATCAAGTCGCTGGCGATAAAAACCAATATCTTCGCACCGCTGAAACGCTTGTTCGCACGTGGCCCGTCAGTGCCGTGGCACATGGCTATCTCGGTGATGCGCAGCGCGGAAAAGGTGCCATACCGGAAGCGCACAAAAGTTTCCAACGTGCTGTGGAGTTGGATGCCGCCTATACCTTCGCCATTGAGAACCTTCTGGAAATGGATTTGGCGGCCGGTAACGTCTCCGATGCGGCAAAATGGGAAAAGCAACTGGAGCGACACGCCACCCCGGAACGCTCTGCCCTGGCCCGGCTGCAAATTGCCGCCGCACGCAAGGATAAGAAAATGGCGAGGGTTGAACTCCAGGCGTTGTGCCGGATATCTTCCGCCCCAACCTGGATGCTCGAGCGGGCGCTGGACGTGCTGGTTGGAAAAAAATGGAGTGATTCAATCGGATATTACGTCCTTGGCGCGTTGGATCACGATGATTGCAACTCGCGGATCAGTGAAGTGTGTGTACGTTGCCTGGCGCGGCATCGGCAGTGGAAACTGTGCCGAGCGTTCGTCGCCTCTTTAGATACGCGCACCGATAATTTTCGCCCAGCCATGCTCGAATTTATTCAACAGATTGTCAACAGCAATAACTTCGCGATGCTCGGATGGCTTATTCGTCGTTACCACAAGGTATTGCATGAAAATACAGAGTTATGGGGAAAAATTGGCTATGCCTTGAAACGTTTTGGTCGTCATCGCAGGATTATCAGGTGGATGCGGGATTGGCGCCAACGCCCGGACGTAAAAGCATGGATGCTGGGCAACCTTGCCGCAACGTACCGCGCTATGGGCAGTCGGGCTAAGGCCACGGAGGTTAGTACATTCGCCATGAAAATCGACGGGGATCCCGCGGACCGCACGATCCATGCCCTGTGGCTGGCTGCGGATGCCGCCGTTCTTAAGCGACTCGACAGCGCCCAGGCGTGGTTATCACAAGCCGGCATCTCGCCCAACAGTCCGCCGCATCACCAGTTTATTAAAGCGATCACCGACGCCGCGCTGCAGCGGCTCCGTGAACCGGCAACACCCTTCTCCAGTACGAAGGCGCAAATGGCCGCGGCCATCAAATTATATCCCGCGTTCCGCAAAACCCGCGAGATAAAATTCCTCTATTGCCAAATTCTCACGCGAATTTCCAGATCAAGTAGTGGTCTTTCCGGTATGATATGGTGCTGGCGGCAGATAGTTCGCGCGCTTTAAGCGGCAAACTGCAAAAGGGCGGCGTGGCAGTGAGGCGGTATGAAAATACATGGCGTATTTGATCTGATCACAAACCTTCACGGCGGCTCTGGAAACCCCTTAGGCCGGAGCGGGCATAGGATCGCTGTGGCCGTTTTTGGCCTCTTGACGTTTGTGTTGCTACCCGGCGGGGCAACGCTTATTGCCCGACCAAGTGCCCCGGGGGCCGCCAATGGGGAACTGGTAAGGACGCTCGCCGCGATGAGATTCGTGAAATCAATTCAGTCAGCATTTTTGTGCGAAAAGAAGTTGCGGGTGCTTCGGAAGCCCTTTTTCAGCAAGGGAATTATTACCATCGCCCGGCCCAGGCAGGTTCGCTTTGAAACGATTTGGCCCTATCGCTCGTGCTATATTCTTAATGGGCGACATATTGACATGCGTAATGAATCTAATTCGCATTGGCGCACCGGGTCGGTGGATTCGCAGCCGGCGATCGGGATGATGATGCGGCAATTCGCGGCCTGGTCTTTGGGAAACATTGGTAAAGTCAGCCGGAAATATCAGGTCAGCGTGCGGCGTGCCACGCGTCGGGTCCCACAGGATGCTCCCGCCGGCTCCCCGTCAATTAAACATAAGCCAACACGCTTAACACTTGAACTCTTTACTTTGCGCCCGCTTAGCGGAGTGCTCAAAGAAGCTATCCATGAGATTCAGCTTGGTTTTGCCACGTCAGCGGGCCACGGTGCCGCGCGGCGGCAAGCCGCCGCTAAGCCATTAAAATATATCCGTATTGTGGCAAAAAATGGGGATCAAAGCATCTTCTGGTTGCGCCGCACGCAAGTGAATCCGCAATTAAAGCCGAAGTGTTTTGCGCCGGTAGGGCCGCCATGAGCGAACCGACTAGCCAAAGCGAGGCGAGCACTTCCGGTCCTAAGCCTGATCCACTTGCGCGATGGATGATCTGGTGGTATGGACGATTGCAGGCTCACCGAATTGTTTTAAGTGTGGTGCTTTTGATTCTTGGCGTGCTGCTGTTTGCCGCGTCGCGAAACATCGTGTGGCAGACCAGTCTGCTGAGTTTTTTTTCCTCGCACAGCGCCGCAATTCATGATGTGCGACTGTCCGAGGATCGTAACGGTTTGGCCGATGCCATGCGGTTGGACGTGCATTTTGCTTCGGGGCGAAAAGGGAATTTAGGCCTCGCGGTGCGGTTGCTGGCGCAAGACCTGAAAAACTCCCACGTGTTTTCCAAACTTTGGTACGGCGCGCCGGTATCGCAGCAACTCAAAGTACAGGCGGATTTACAGAATATCGCGCCAATTCTCCTTACACGGCCGCAATTCATTACGCTTCGCCATCGGTTGTCCGCACACTGGCTGGATCATTATTTTCACCGGCAAGTGCGGAAAATGGCGGGACCGGCCGGGCAGATGGTTGCTGTGGAATTGCAGGCTGATCCATTGGATATGCGGCAACTGCTGCTGGCGCAATTTAAATCCGTTCATGCGGGGGCGGGATCACACTTTTCCGGCCCGCTGCTGGTGAGCAGCAATGGCCGCCACGCGATGATGATCCTGGTGCCTCCCTTCAGACCGGAGAATGTCGCGGCGTCTGAAAAAATGCTCGGCACCATTCGCTCTGCGATTGGTTCGGTAAAAAAGCACATGCCCGCTTTACGCGTCTGGATCGTGGGGCCTTATCGTAATTTTGTTGAGAATCAACGGCTGGTAAAGCGTGATCTGAAAATGATTTCAATGGTCGGATCGCTGCTGGTGGCCGGGGTTATCGCGTGGTATTTCCGCCGCATCGGTTCGGTGGTTGTCTGCATGATTCCGCCCATGGTGGGGCTGGGTGCCGCATTGGGCCTTGCGGGTCTATTGAGCCTGCATATTCCGCTCATCGTTCTGGGGTTTGATGGCCTGCTGTGCGGAGCCACGACCGATTACGGCATACAGCTTATTGCGGCACTGCAGCAGCGGGCCGATCAGGTTGGGCACTACCAGGCGGATATGCCGGCTTTAGCGGCCAGAGATCTATTTGGTCCCATATCCATGAGTGTATGTACCAGCATGACGGGCTACGGAGCACTGGCCGCCAGTTCAGCCCCGGGATTACGGACGTTGGGACTTTTTATCGCCGGTGCCACCGGCTGTATCTGGCTGGTAACTTTTCTGGTTTTGCCGGCTTATCTGGGAGCCTGGGTAAGCTGTCCCCGGGGGCACACACTCAAGCCGCTTTGCAACGCCGCACACGTGGGCCGGTGCCGATTAATTAAGCCATTGGGACTGCTTGGTTTTGCCTTGATAACGCTTTGCCTTGGCAGTCGGGCACTGGCGGTAGGTTTTACGGCTGACGGGCAATCCTTAGATGGTTCGTCCGCGGCCCTTAAACATGACGAGGCCGAATTTTCCTCTGTGTGGGGGCATTTGCGGCAATCAGGTGTGATTACAATTCACCAGGCGTCCGCGGACGGGGCCTTAACGGAACTGCACACGTTAGATCACCTGCTTGGCGTGCTGCAAGCTAAACGATTAATTGCGGGGTATACCACGACCGCGGCCATTCTTCCCGATACCCATCTCGCGCAACGGCGATTAACCGCGTGGCGGTCATTTTTTACGTCGGAACAAATAGAGCATGACCGGGCGCTCGTGTCGCATGCCGCCTTGGCCAATGGCTTGCGGGCTAGCGCGTTTCAAGGCGCATTAAAGTCCTGGCACGTGGCGCAGAGTGCTCCCTCCGCGTTGCATCGGTTACAGCAATCACCGGCAACTTTGTTTCCCGGCGTAATTAATATTCGCCCGCATGACATTTCCATTTCTTCATCCGTGCAGCTCAATACATCTCTGTCGCCAAAGCTCGCCACGCGATGGGCTGCCGATGTACGGCATGATGTTCCCGGCGTTTCCATCATCTGCGGGCAGGTGCTGTATCTGAATGCATCGCATCATGCCCAGTTGGAAGCCAGGCGATTATTCCCCTGGGTGATACTGTTTATTTTAATTCCCATGTGGATTTATTTTCGGCGGCTGGATATTGCGGCGATCGCCGCACTTTCCCTGGGCATCGGTTTTATCTGGCTGTTGGGCGTAGCGCAGTGGTGGGGCGGCGGCTTAAACCTTCTTTGTCTGGTACCAATACTTTTTACCATGGGGGTGGCTGTGGATTATGGCATCTATGCCGCCAGCGATCCATCTCTGCGGCCCGGCGGCGGCATGATGCAAAATCGGAATTCCGCGACGTTCCTTTGCGCCGCAACCACGATTCTGGGCACGGCCGCGATGATTCCGGCAAGTCACCCTGTTCTGCATTGGATTGGCATGACGCTGACGGCTGGAATTCTGGGCGGGTATCTGGCGAGTTATTTTGTCGTGGGACCCCTGGTAAGGATTGTTCTTAATCCACCGACAGCGCCCAAAAGCAGAGGGATTTACCTGAAGATATTAAATGCGTGGCGAATCATCGTGGTGCTGGCGATGGTGATGCTGCTGATCGGTCTATTGGCAGGCTGTTGCAATGTGCGACCGCCGCGGGCCTATCGCCCTCCCATGGCCCCCGCGCCAACTGCGGCGGCGGCGCATCGCGCATTGTCGAAATTTCCACGACGATGGGATCGGCAATTTTTTGCAGCCCTGGACTG
>JAKATV010000021.1 GCA_021818565.1 Planctomycetota bacterium | reverse complement strand
GCGTTCCGCGGGGCTGGCCTGAATCTGCAGCAGACGTTGATTGGGCAGGACTTTCTGGCCCTTGACGACAAATACTTTTACCACGCGCGATTCAAAGGCCACTGAAAGGCTCTTCTCCAACGCGGGATTCGCCGCGACGGTGCCATAAACGGTGATCGACTGTGCAATTGTTCCCAGGCGAACCGGAGTGGTTTGAACAGAGGTAACGCCGCTCGCGGAGCTCCCGGCGTTACCTCCACTTGATGGGGTTCCCCATTTCGCCAGGGCAAATCCGATGGCGATCCCCGCCGCCAGTACCAATACAATCGTGATGAAAGAGATAAAACGTTTCATTGTGCATCTCCACTGCGGTTCGAATCCGTGGTTGTTGGCTTATTGTGTTGTGTAAAAAAGGCCTCGCCCGACGAAAGCTCCAGGGCGATGAGATTCCGTGCCAGGCGATATTGCAATTGCGCCACGCCAATCCGCGCCTGCTCCAACTGTTCCGCGGCGGTGGCGTATGCCTGGATGTTGATGCTCCGGATGCGTAAGCCTTGTCGATCCCGGGCCACCAGCGCACTGTATTTGCCGGCCGCCGATTGCGCCTGGTGTATTCGCCGTTGAAGGGACCGGATATTCATCGCCGCCGTGGCGATGTCCGAGCGTGCGGCAAACACGCGCGCCATGTAATGGTCATAAAGCGCCCGGCGTGTCGCCTTGGCTAAGGCGATCTGGCCTTGATTGCGATCAAATATCGGCAAATCGATGCTCACGCCCAAACTCGTGGTGTGGACGTTGTTGGCGTCGCTGGCCTGCGTAAAACCAATGCTCACGCTGGGAAACTGCCGCAACACAGCGGCCCGCAACTGTTCCTGCCGGCTCTGATAGCCCATGTGCAGTGCCAGTAAATCCAGACGCCGATTTTCCACGTTGTGTTCCAGCTTCACCACGTCCGGCAGATGAACCGTCGTCGGCAGCCGGACTGCGGGGCTGAGGGTAAATATTGTTTGCGGCCCCAGTCCCATGGCTCGAGCCAGGTCCAATTGACTGCGCTGGAAGTGTTGCCGGAAAGTGAGCACAAGGGCGTTGGCCTGCTGACTGGCGGTAAGGGCGACGCCCAAATTATACAGCGTGATCAGCCCCTGCGTGCCGGCATGTTGCGCAATTGTGTAGGTCTTATCAAGCTGCCGCCGGGCTGCCAGCGCCTCCGTAAGTTGCTCCTTCGCGGTGGCCATCGCGTAGACCGCCAGCCGGGCGGCTTCTGCGGTCTGCCATTCCCGCCACGCCACTTCCAGATCAACCTGCTTAAGCCCGTAGCGTGCGGAACTTATTCGCGCCTGGCGGTCAATTAATTGTCGGATGTTCCAGCCCACGCCGATGCCGTAAGGATTGAATGTGTCCGTGCGGAAGCCCCCGGTTATGTCGCCAAAACTGCCGGTAATTACCGGGTTGGTTAAAATGCCCGCCTGAAGAAGCTGGGCGGAGGCTTCGCCACGCGCATCCCGCATGGCCCGCAGCGAGGGATTGAGAATCAACGCTAATACCGCGGCGCTTTCCGGCGTGATTCCCTGCGACGGAGAAAGCATGGTTTTCGGAAGTTGCTCGGAACCCGTTTTTTCCGCCGCTACGCGAAGCTCACGCCACGAAGGGGTTTTTAGCGCCCGCGTCACTGCTTCCGACGTCAGGGGCTTGCCGTGGTAGGACTGGCACCCCGCCGGCAGCGCCAGCATGAGCACGGTGGCCCACCGGATTCGGCGGGCCGACAATGTTGCCTTAATATTACTCATTTGCACTGTATATCCCATTTCGCGACAAGTGTTCCAATTGCTCCGACGCTACGGCGTTGGTAGCAATTGGCGGAAACGCAAGCACCTTGGCAATAGAAAAAAACATAGGGGTCTTGTGTTGCGGGATTTTCCCCGCGGGATGGGGAGGCGGTATTTGCCCAAGCCATTTAGATTGTCAGGGCACAACCCAAATCAAGTAGAGAGGATGCAGAAGAAGTATGAGGGGGATGGGTTCGGGGTGACCAGAGATACATTATCACCCGGGGGTTCGTATAGACCGGATTGGCCAACACCATGACACGCCTACGGGGTTTATGATCCCGAATGTTTGTCGTGGAGCACACCTGAAGCGTGCCGGTCCGATGGCCGCAGAGGGGGCAGCATCCATGCTTGTTCACGGGAGACGAGCTTTTCAAATACATGGCGAACCTCGCCTTCGCGACATGCGGTGAGGCACCGGCTAGATTGAAGGAGTGCAAGCGCTGTCCGGATAGCGCGGCAGCCGATGGCAAATGCCCCGCCAAAACGGTCACAAATGCCGCAAGGACGATGATCGCAGCTAAAAATATCTTGGGCACACTCATACTCATAGTACGGAACATATCCAAACAAGTTCGCGCCGTCAAGTACGCGGCAAGCACGCTGGTATCGAGGTAATCCATCGCTTAATACCGTTCATGTTTTCGCTGTGCGATTAGGGTTTTACTGAGGCTTGTTCCACGGAGTTTGATGGCCTTGCGGAAAGCGGCGAGATCGGGGAGTCCCCGCGGCTGCAGTTGCGGCGGAGGCACCAGTTGCGCAACGGGCTTACCCCGTCGCGTAATCGAAATGCCCCGTCCGCGCTGCGCCGCGTTAATGAGCCTGGCAATCTGTGCTCCGGCCTCCTTAACGCTTACAGGATCCACAATAACCTTCCTTGTATTGTACACATTAAGCGTACCCTTACCGCAATGCTTTTACAACCTGTTGTCATACAACCTTGTCAATTTTTGTGCGTCTCATACAATTCTCGGCGGAATTGCCTGCCCCACGCCAGTCCAACGAAACGTTTCGCCGAACGCAGCAGCGCCACGGTTGATTGCGGAATGCGGTTACGGAACTTGCGCATCAAATTTACGGGCTTTTTTCATTACTGGAAAAGCTCGATAAGGAAATTGCGAAGGCCTGCAAACGCGCTGAGTCGGAGGTCCCAGACGTCCGCCTGTGCTGCGCGTCCCAGCTCGCGTTGGGGTTCGTACAATCCGGCCAAGTACGCGTGAAGCTTCGCTTTCGCAGCTTGTTTTGGAAAATAATATGCGGTTGCAGAGCAGCCAGGCGGACCGGCTTTTTTCTCCAGTCTCTCGCCGAGGCAACCCATAAACATTTCCGCACACCCGCGCCGCGGATCTGCTTCTGAAATACCATCCCAGCAGAGATCCTCAATGCATCCCGCACGACGATTATCCGGCATAATCCAGATGCCGATCTGTGGCATAGCATTCGCAAGTACAACACCGGAGTGTTGAGGCGCGGTAAGGCCATTTTCTTTCAGGGATTGCTGCACGCTTGCGAGCGTCCCTGCCGCATCCGTCTCCGCATCACGAATAATGCCCAGACGGACAACGCTACGAAATCCGGACAATGCCGTAATTGTCGGTAAAGAGGGCCGGAACTTATCTTTCCCCCCGATATCGATAATCTGAACGTCGGGAATATTTATAGTTTTAAGAAGTTGGTCAAGAAAATGGAGTTCGTCTTTACCTTCTGCAAGCAACAGCTTCTGCTGCTTAATGGCCTGTGGCAATGCCATCAACGGACCTCCCAATCATTGGATAGCGCGATGCCAAGTTTTTCGTAATTGAAAACCGTTGGCAGTACGGTCGCAGAACTGGTGCGATCTAAGCGTATATAGGTCAAATCTCCATGGTTCATGCCATCCTGGGCGAACGCTTCATACGCGGCGGAAAGCAATTCGTAGCTGTGGGTGGTCGCGATGATCTGGCAGTCATATTTTCCAGCGATGGCGGCAATGGACTGGACAAACCTCGGCAGAATCGAGGCATGAATGCCGGCACCAAGCTCGTCGCACAGCAGTACGCCCCCCCGAATTCGCGGGATCGTGAGCATCAGGTTCAATGCCTCCTTGGCCCCCTCACCAAGTTCGGAAATAGGCACGGGCTTGGGCAGCCCGACGTCCGCTAGAACAGTTCCTTTTCCCGGTTCGGTGAGAACGGGGGTCAGATCCTGAATGTGCGGAAAAAGCATCTTGACATGCGAGGTTATTTCCGCTGCCGCACCCACCTTCACCAATTCGCTAAGCGACCGTGCGGCGGCATCGGGCAATTCACGCATGAACGGAAACAGCAACGCGGAGGGCGCGGGAATCCCGGGGAGCGAATATTTTACGTACATGCCCGGTTTTGCGGGCGGTAACATCCAGTAAATATCAGATTTCTGCTCATCGCCCTCAAACCACCGCATTCTAAGCGCCGGCAGATTTTGCTCGCCGGACATTAACCCAAATTCGGCCGCCACCCGGCTCGGGTCGAGCATGGAAGGGGGGTGATTTTCAGGCAGTCGATTTTGCAAGCCGTTATCCAATAACGCGCCGACCTGTACCGCTGGGTCGTATTGAATCTCCACCCGCCCCGACACACCTGACCGGACAACGCCGATTTCGATCTGTTTTTCCGCAGACGGGCTAAATCCGTGAAAATACGTTTCCGCCCAAGTGGGGCTATTCTGGGATCGCATCGCAGCCAGATTCGCCATGGCGGGCTGCAGCCGGGCGGTGTAGATGTAAATTGCTGTCAAAATGCTAGTTTTGCCCACGTCGTTCATTCCGCCTAACAGCGTAAAGCGCGAAAATTGTCCCAGCGCAAGGCGCTTGAACGTTTTGTAATTCTTCAGCGTCAGCAAATCGATCATGCGGCGACCTCACCGGTCTTGTTCAGTACCGCCGGGTTAAATAGCTTCCTAGACCACAGCAGTCCAGGATCATGCGGCGCTGGGCAGTATAAGCGAACCTATTCTAACAGTTTCCTGCGGCCTTGCATCCCGTGCACCACGAAGTTTCACCAAACCATTTCGGTTGACTTTTCGTACAGTGCACTGTAGGAAAAGGGGCTATAAATTTCCCCGGCGGAACAATGGGGCTTGGATTTGCCCACGAGGAGAACTGAATGTCGCAACCTGCGGAAATTGTCGTTGAGCAGTTGACCAAAGCCTACGGCAAATTTTTGGCTGTGGATAATATCAGCTTTGCCGTACCTAAAGGAATGGTCGTGGGGTTCTTAGGCCCCAATGGTGCGGGGAAAACTACCACCATTCGGATGCTGACTTGCTTTATGCCGCCCACCAGCGGCACCGCCCGCGTGGGGGGCTTTGATGTATTTCATGATTCGCTGAAGGTACGAAAAAATCTGGGCTATTTGCCGGAAAATGCGCCGCTGTATCTGGAAATGCGGGTGGCCGAATATTTGCAATTTCGCGGTCGCTTGCGCGGGATGGATCGGGGCAGTATAAAAAAGCGTATTGACGAAGTAACGGAACTTTGCTGGCTTTCGGATCGTAAACGCTGGCCGATCTCCAAGCTTTCCAAAGGGTATCGGCAACGCCTGGGCATTGCCGATGCGTTGTTGCACAATCCCCCCGTGCTGGTGCTGGATGAGCCGACCGTCGGTTTAGATCCCTCGCAAATTCGTGAAACGCGCAAGCTCATCGCCAATCTTGCCGGATTGCACACGGTACTGCTTTCCACCCATATACTTTCGGAAGTGGAACTGGTGTGCCGGAAAGTTATTATCATCGGTCGCGGCAAAATTTTAGCGCAAGGTTCGCCGGAGGAATTGAAACAGCAATGTGCCCAGCGCGGCTCGGGTGCCCGTCTGGTGCTGGAACTACGCGGGCCGGCGGATCAGATACGCACCGCTCTAGCGGCGTTGCCGGGCATTGAACAGGCGCGAATCATTTCCGATAATGCCGTGTGCGCGGTGGAACTTTCCGGCAAGCTCGACGGTGCCATGCGCGAACAAATTGCCGCGATGGTGCAACAGCGGGGGTGGGCCTTACGCGAAATGCGGTCAGCGGGCGCAAGCCTCGAAGAATTTTTTGTGCAAATTACCGATCCAGGCGCGGCGGCGGCAGCCTGATGGACGTTTATAATCCGCAGTTGAAGCCATACGGATGTTTCGGCGGCCGCGGAATTATGGAGAATTGGATATGTCAACAACATTGGCCCTGGCCAGGCGCGAAATCACCGGGCTATTTTATTCCCCCATTGGTTATATTGTGCTGGCGATTTACCTGTTGTTCGTCGGACTTTTATTTTCATTGCTGGTCTTGCAGCCGGGGGCCATTGCCGATCCCGGCCCGATGTTTCAATGGAATCATCTGATTCTGATATTTGTTGTGCCGTTTATGACCATGTCGCTGTTTTCCGAAGAATACCGCTCCGGCCGCATTGAAACGCTGCGCACCAGCCCGATCACGGATTTTCAACTGCTGATGGGGAAATTTCTCGGAGCGATGGGGTTTTACTGCGTGGTCATCGCCTCGAGCCTGATATTTATTCTGATTCTTTCACTTTTTGGTCGGCCGGATTACATGACGGTGCTGACCAGTTATCTGGGATTGCTGCTCATGGGCATGCTCATGGTCTCCATCGGTTTATTTTTTTCAGCGTGCACCCAGCATCAGATTCTTGCCGCCATGAGCAGTTGCGTCACACTCGTTGCCCTGGGAATTTTGTTCCAGGCCATATCGTATTTTCTCGGTTCAGCTCTGGGCGTTTCATGGGCGTGGCTGCGCACGCTGCGGCATGTGTTGCGGTATCTGGCGATTGAACCGCACATGGTGAATTTTTCCCGCGGCATTTTGGACAGCCAAAACATTGTTTTTTTCCTTACCGGGGCGGGACTGTTTTTGTTTTTAACTTACGTTGTACTGGAAAGCCGCAAATGGCGATAATGGCTAATTAATAAATAACGAGTAATGAGTAAAGAATTATCACTTGGAGAGGGAATTGGCGTGATTGGAGATTTAATTTACTATGGCTGAAGCGGAAAATAATGATAAAACGACGGCGGCTTCCACGACCGGTAAACCGGCGTGGAACGCCAGTAAACGCCGATCCATTTACGGTTCCAACACCGCGGTATTAATCCTCGCCGCGGTGCTGGTTGTCATATTTGTAGACTGGCTGTCGGTGCGTTTTAATTATTCCAAGGATTGCACCACGGGCGGTATTTATTCCTTATCTCCTAAAACGCTTAATCTGTTAAAGCTCGTGGATAAAACCGGCAAAAAGTTTTATCTGGTCAATGAATTTCCGACATCCCTGGATGCCGATCCTGGGGAACGAACGCAGGGGCTGAAAATTCAGCAGCTTATTCGCGAATACGCCAACGCCTCGTCGCAGGTCGTGCAATATAAACCCGCCACACTCAATGCGCTAAAGCGTAAAATTCGCAAGCGATTCGGCGGCCAGTTCGCCGCCTACCGCAAGGCCGTGGATCAGTTCCAACCGCTGGCGGCGGAGCTGCTTAAATTCTCTGCGGCACAAGCGAAGCAGATTGATGCCTTGGAAAGCAACCCCGCGGTTGCCGCAACCAATGATCAATCGGATAATTTCGCCACGTTGCAAATGAGCTTCAGCCACAGTGCCGGCGTACCGCGGATTGTTGCCCGCTTGCAGCGGAAAATCACAGCGGCCCGTAAAAATCCGCTGCCTGATTGGCCCACGCTGACAACCTCTCTGGCTTCCAACCTGGAAAATATTCAGCAGCAGTTTGAGGCATTAACTAAAAAAAATGTCATTGCCGCCTTCAGTCCATTAATTCAAACACTGCTGAAGAAAAATGCCGCCGAATTTAAAAAACAGGCCGCAAAAATAAAGTCCTACACCACACGTTTAGCCGCTCTTAAGCCGGTGAAGGCCGGCAATGTGCTTAGCGAATTGCATGCTGATTCCCTGATTGTCATCGGCCCGAAAATTGTTAAAGTACTGCCGCGTAATCAGTTGTTTCTTCCCCAGGGAAATCCCGGTCAGGGCCGGTTGCAATATACGTTTCAGGGTGAGCAGGCGGTCAATTCCGCGCTTTTGGCCATGACGGAAAAACACCGTACCAAAGTGGTGTTTGTCAGCGTTAATTCCATGAATCTGATTTCCGCCGGCGGGCCATTTACCGCTGCCGCGAAAATGCTGCGGCAAAATAACTTCAAGGTGTATCAATGGTCGCCCGGACCGGGCGGCAACCCGCAAGCGCCCACTGCGGGGGAAAATCCACCGGCCATAGGCAAAGGCGTCATCTGGGTTGTGCTGGATTTGCCGCCATCGGGTCAGATGGCCCAGATGGGTGGCATGATGTATACGATGCTGGAGCAGAAAATCAGCCAGCAATTGGCACAAGGGGGTAACGCACTGTTTCTACTTAGCGCCATGCCGCCGCAGTTGATGATGATGACCCAGGGACAGATACCTTATAAGAGCATTCTAGCGCAATACGGTATTCGCCTGCGCAGCACGTACCAGGTTGTGCAGCGGGTAGCGGTGCAGGGGGGACATCATCTGGATGTTCCGCAAATTCAGATTGCGGATTATCCGGATACCATTATCACCAAACCCATTGAGTCCCTGGCAGCCATGCTGGCCGGCACGCAGGGGCAGGATGGCTCATTTATTCTTTCGCCCACGTATGTTGGTGTTATGGCACCGCAACCCAAAGGCGTCACAGCAAAAATATTCCTCCAAACCTCCGCCAGTCCGAATGTTTTCGGCCAGACCCAACCTGCCGCGCCCAATGCCGCGTTTAATCCATCCACGGATCTCAAAGCGCCGGTGCCATTAGGAGTCATGGCTGATAAGGCCGCGAACCGCGTGGTGGCCATTGGTAACGTAATGTTTATTACCGATGGATTAATTAATGCTTCAACGCCCGCCATTTCCAATGGCCAACTGACTCTGATTTCCAATTTTCCCGGTAACGCGGAACTGTTTATGAACAGTATCTACTGGCTGGCCCACCAATCACATCTGATTGCCGCCAGTCCGCGGGCGACAGTCGCGCTGCGTATTAAACGTATGAGCGGTACTGAAGAAGCATTTGTCCGGCTGAGCAGTTTTGCCATGCCGGCGATTCTGGCCATTGCCGTTGGGTTGATGGTGTTTGTAGCGCGCCGGCGAATATAGGCCGGAGCCATCGATTGGCAATAGACCTGAAGTTACCAATAAATATCCAAGAAGGATGCTTATAATGAATTCGCGATTAACCATAGCCGTACTTTTAATTCTCATCATTCTTGTGGGAATCGTGGCGTATGTGAGCCGTCAGCCTAAACCGTCGGCGCACCCCACCAAGAATCAATATGTCTTTACGCCGCACCCGACATCGCTGCAACGCTTTTCGTACAAGCCGGCGTCCGGCCCGGAGTTGGCGTTTAAGCATGTTGGTACCCATTGGCTGATTGTCAGCCCTATCAAGGCTCGCGGACGCGATTACGCCATCGGCGATCTGGCCAGCACCTTGGCGGATTTGAAATGGCGTTACCGTAACCGAATCTCTTCCAGCGGGTCACACAGCCTCGCTCAGGCCGGTCTGGAAAAGCCCAAAGCAGTTCTAACGGTGGTCAACCAGTCCGGCAAAACATTCACGTTGAATATAGGTTCACAAAATGCCACGGGACGGTTGTATGTACATGTGTCCGGATCGCATAATCCCTATATTGATGTGGTAAAGGCTGATTGGCTTTCCCGGCTGGATCGTCCGGTGCGTAAATTCCGCAATCGCTCCCTGACTTCCTTCCACACGCGGAATATCGCCAAAATCACCTTGAACTCCGCCGGCCGAACCATCCAGATAGTTCCGCACGGCAAAGGTTGGCTGCTGACCAAACCACTCTTGGCCCCGGCCGCCACTTCCGCCGTCACCAACTGGATCAGCAATTTGCAGTTGCTTACGGCCCACCGATTTTCCAGTGTTCCCGCCAGCCGGGCCGGGTTTAAAAACAGCCCGCTTACCATCACCGTGGCTTTCAAGCCCCCGCATCCGCTGCCCGCCGTCGGTGGAAAAAGCAAGGCCGCCGCGTCAAAACCGCTGCCCGCACCAACTCCGTTGGTTATTAACTTTGGCATAAAAACCGATTTAACCGGAAAATTCTACTACGCCGAAAGTAGTTATAACCCCGGCGTGTGCGTGGTGCGTAACACATCCTTTACTCAGATGAATCAAAGCTTTAATAAACTGCGCGACCATCACCTCGTGGCGGCGGATGTTGCCACGGAGGCGTCAAAGATTACTATCACCCGCCGCATCGGGGTTACCGGCAATACGCCCGCCGTCCTCACACTTGGTAAAATCAGTGGAAAATGGGTGCTAAATACATCTCCAACGCAGCGCGAAACCGCGGACAACGCGGCGGTCAGTAAACTGCTTACAGATTTGCATTCTGTGAAGGCCAAACGATTTATTGATGCGCCGCGGAATTTGACCGCCCTGGGCTTAAGCCGCCCCAGCGCTCGCTGGAACATTACACTTACCGGTCATATTCACCCCATTGAGATTGCTTTGGGCACGTTGCAAAAATCCGGTTTGATGCCGGTAAAACTCGCGCAATGGCCCAGCGTGTATTTAGTCAGCCCCGCCGCCGTCAAGGAGTTGCTGCCGCAACTCACGGCTTTACGCAACAAAACCGTGGCTGATCTTACGGGTGATAAAATTCAGCGTATCGCATTGCGCCATGCGGGCCAAACCGTTGCCCTGCAACACGTCAGCGGTAAATGGTTGCTCAATGCTAAAACGCCTGCGGAAGCTGCGGCGGTAAATAATCTCCTGGCGGCCTGGAAGCCCTTGCAGGCCAAAAAATGGTTTATTAACACCCGCATGGTGTCATCCGTTCCACCCATTACTATGGACATAACGCTCTTGCACTTTAACAAATCTGTGCCGAGCGCCGCGCCGGCAACGAAAAAGCCCGCCGCCCCGGCCAAGGCGCAAGCGATCACGCAACATGATGTGCTGACAATTTGGAACACAATTATCCCGGCGAAGGCCGTCGGCAGTAAAACAACTGCCAAAAACAAACAGGCCGCCGTGAAAACCCAATGGCGCGCGGAACTTGTACAGACTGGCCAAGCACCCCAGAATCCCGCATGGATATTCCAGCCGAAATCCAGTCTGGTGTCCGCCGTGCAGTCCCTGCTGAGGCCGCACAAATAGTCAGCGTTCACAGCGCATTAAGGCCAAGTGGATGCGTACCAATCCAACCGTCCGGTACCACCACGCAGCCCCCCCCCAAAAAAAAATCCCCAGAAAGCCGCCAGCGATACCGACGGTAGGGTCCACCCCATCGGTGTGCCGGACCGGCATCCAGCTCGCCGTAACCACCCGCTTCAAAAAAAAATGTGCAATCCTCGAAATCTGTGTATCCGTTTTCAAAGAATGCACGAGGCTAAATGCAAATTCCCAACCTCTCGCAACTGCCCGATTTATCCACTGGTTACACCGATGGGCTCAGATTAACGACGACGACGGGGATTCACCGCAGGGGGGTAACCAGGGCCTTTTAGTTTTCAGGGCTGCGTGGATTTTCGGGAGACAGCTTGATCGAATTTCCCAATAAATCGTTCTGTCCCAGAACGTCATAAAGACGAAAAAGACCGAATAAAGGGAAAAC
>JAKATV010000310.1 GCA_021818565.1 Planctomycetota bacterium | reverse complement strand
ATTATGGGCAGCGAAGCCGAGGAAATGGCGGCCGCCGCGCGGATTCTTTGCGAATCAGGCTTTGATGTTATTGATTTGAATTTTGCCTGCCCGGTAAAAAAAGTCATGGGCCGCTGCCGGGGGGGGTACCTGTTAAGTGATCCGGATGAAGCGATCAGAATTATGCGTGCGGTGCGGGCGGTGGTGCCTGGTGCATTGACCATGAAACTGCGCCGGGCTTTGGATGAATCCTCCGAGGCGGCGGAAAATTTTGATCGGATTTTCCGCGAGGCGGTGACGCTGGAATTTGCCGCCATGGCGGTGCATGGTCGCACGGTGGAACAAAAATATACGGGAAAAGCGGATTGGGATTTTCTGCGCAGGGTCAAAGCCCGTTATCCAACCATGACGCTCTTCGGCAGCGGGGATGTGTTTACCGCGCATGACGCGGTACGCATGTATGAATATACCGGGGTGGATGGGGTATGGATTGCGCGCGGGGCTATTGGTAATCCGTGGATTTTCCGGGAATTCGCCGCTCTCATGGCGGGCAAGCCCGCACTGGATCCACCCACTATTTATGAACAGCGCGACGGATTAATGGAGCATTTTGCATTGGCGGTGGAGATTTACGGTGAAGAACAGGCCTCACGGCAAATGCGAAAAATCGGTATTAAATATTCACGTCTGCATCCCCAGGGAGCGCAGGTCTGGAGAGCGTTTATCGCGGTAAAATCGCACGCCGACTGGAGTAGTGTTTTGGATCAGTTTTACAACTCTGATGGGCCGGGCCGCGCCGGGGAAAGTGTGCCCGACGCCCAGGATTTGTATAAAGATAGTTCCTGCCGGCCCGATGCGGAGAGTTGCGCGTGTTAGCATCGCCGCAGTCCGCCGTTGGCGTTGGAGCACCGCAGCGTGTGCTGATCATCAAGCCCAGCGCGCTGGGAGATGTTGCGACAACATTGCCTCTGTTATGTGATCTCAAGAGGATGTTCCCCGAGAGCCGCATTGACTGGCTGATTGACCCCGCTTTGGCGGATCTGGTGCGCGGGCATGATGCGGTCAACGAATTGATTTATTTTGATCGCAGAAAAATCTCCGGTTGGTTCACCCATGGCACAGCGCGCAGCAATCTCCGGGCTTTAATGCGGGCGCTTAAAGACAATCGGTACGATATGGTCCTGGACGCCCAGGGACTTCTGCGAAGCGCCTTTTTGGCCAGAGCTTCCCGTGCCCCGGTGCGCATTGGCTTTGCCGACGCCCGGGAGGGTGCCCGCTTCCTTTACACCCATCACAGTCGCGTTCCCCGGCCCAGCGCTCTTGCGGTGGTGCGGATGCGGAGCCTTGCGGCACTCATTGGTTCGCCAAGCGACCGCGCGGAATTTCGTATGCCGATTCAGCCGGCGGCCTTGGAAAAAATTGCCGCCCTGCTGCCGGGATCGCAAAGTGTGGCGGCGGTAATTCCCGGTGCCCGCTGGGATGCCAAGCGCTGGTCCGAACACGGCTATTCTCAAATTGTCCGACATTTGGCAGATTCCGGGATGCGGGTGGTGGTGCTGGGCGCGCCGGGCGAACAGGCGCTATGCCGGCAGGTGGTGGATCAGGCGGGTGGGGCGGCGGTAAATCTGGCGGGGCGAACGACTCTGGCTGAATTAATCGCCGCGATTTCATTATGCCGGATCGTCATTGGAAATGACAGCGGCCCCCTGCACGTTGCGGCAGCGCTGGGGCGGCCTCTGGTAGGCTTATATGGTCCTACCGACCCGGAGTCTGTCGGGCCTTATGGCCAAATGGATCATGTGCTGCGCTTTGAACAGGCCGGCGAATATCGCGATTCAGGTATGCAAGACCGCCGTGCCACGCTGCTGTCGCTTTCTGTGGAGACCGTATGGGAAAAAATTCAAAAGGTCATGGCCCGGTAGAGCGTGCCACAGCATCGCCGGAACTGATCCTGGCCAGCGCCTCGCCGCGCCGCGCCGAATTAATGCGTCAGGCCGGCTACCATTTTCGGGTGGCCAAAAGTACGCTCCATGAACCCGCCCGCCGACCGGAAAGTGTGCCGATCCGAATCTGGCCGGTGTGCCTGGCCCTGCGCAAAGCCCAAAGCGTTGCCAGGTCGCGGCCGTCGAATTCAATTGTCATCGGAGCTGATACGATTGTGGTTCATGATGACCGTGTTATTAACAAAGCCGCGACGCGTCATCATGCGGAAACCATTCTCCGCAGTCTTTCCGGCACCACCCATGAGGTCATCACGGGCTTGGTGGTGCTGCACGGCGATCAGTGCCAAATGGAATCGGTGGTTTCAACATGCCGCATGAAAAGGCTATCAGAGCGACAACTGCAAAATTATCTGGATTCAAATCTGTGGCGCGGCAAGGCCGGTGCCTACGGCATTCAGGATTCGCCGCAGGATCCGTTTGTGACATTAATGTCCGGTGAACATTCCAATGTCATGGGCCTGCCGCTGGTTACCCTGCAGCGCCTGCTCCGGACGGAGTTGGATAATATAACGTCAAGTGTTAGATTATCCAATATCGATACATATAGATAATATATTAGTCGCAGTGGCGGTGCTTTATACGGCCCGCTATAGGCACGGTGTCCACAGGGCCGCCAGGGGCATCGCGGTGATGTGAGGCCCCATGGGCAGAACCTCCCGGCCCAGATACAAAACGATGCCCCGGATGAATCTGTTGCCCGCGGTCTGGGCCAGATCGCGCAGGCCTGCCAATTCGGACACCTTCACATTAAGACTGGCTTTTACCTCCACGCCGACAATTCCGCCGTTGCGGCCCTCCAGCACAAAGTCCACCTCCTTCCCGTCCGTGGTGCGGTAGTAATAGAGCCTGGGTTGCACAGTGCTCCAGGCACTTTGCTTGCGCAACTCCTGCCCCACCAGCGACTCCACCAAAGCTCCCATATTGCGTTGTGGATCGGCAAGATTCTCGGCGTCCACATTTCGCAGGTGGGCCGCCAGCCCGGTGTCACTGAGGTAGACTTTCTCCCGCTTGATCAAACGTTTGTGAATGTTGATGGACCACGCCGGCAGCGGCTGATACAAGTATGTGGCTTGCAGCAGCGTGAGGTAGCGTGCCAACGTCGGCTGCGCAAAACCCAGATCACGCGATAGCTCCGCTACATTCAACAGGCCGCCGGTCTGTGCGGCCAGCAGACTAAGCAGCCGGGGCATCTGAGTCAGGCCGTCTATTGCGGCCAACTGCCGCACGTCGCGCTCCAGAATCGTCGTAATATAGGAATTAAACCACGCCTCACGTCGCTGCGGGTCCTTCCGGTTGATCACCTCCGGATAACCGCCCGCCGTGAGCACTTTTGCGATGCGATCACGGCTGACGGGTGGAAACGGGCGCATGGGTGGCGACTTTTTTCCAAAAGCCATATCAATAAAATCCTCCCGCGCGCCGGAGATCTCTCCTTGGGAGAGTTGCCGCAGGAGAATGATCTCCATTCGCCCGGCCAGAGAATCGGAAAGTCTGGGAGACAGTAAAATATTGGATGAACCTGTGAGCAAGAAGCGTCCGGGGCGGCGATTGTTGTCCACGGAAAGCTTAATGGGTCGAAATATCTCGGGGGCAAGCTGCACCTCATCAATGACGACCGGTCCGGTGAAGCCCGCAATGAAATCCGATGGTGCGGCAACAGCGGCCGCGCGCGCGACAGGATCATCCAGCGTTATATAGCGCGCCCGATGCGGCCCGCGCGCCAAGCTTTGAACCAGCGTGCTTTTGCCGCATTGCCGCGGCCCCTGAAGCAATACCACGGGCGTATCCTTCAAGGCCGCGAGGACAGCTTGTGTGAGAAACCGGTCATACATCGGCAGCTCCTGAACGCAACGCAAGTATTGGATAATATAACATTGAGTGTTATTTTATCCAATATATACCGAAGGTCCATCTGAGCCTTTTGACCGGTGTTAATCCGTGGTAGCAAATGCTATAATATTAAGTGCATTGGCTTGCAGGAGCGCGTTATGATAAAGGCACGGAGTCGTAAGCACAGGAAAGCTGGGCGGCCGCTATTCACAGTCGGTTGTCGTGCTAAAATTCGCTTTGGGAGTAGCAATCTTCCAGTAATCATTGTTGAAGACAGAGGGGCCATAGGCTCCATGGGCCGACATCTCGTGCGGGTGCGGCCGGTGGGCAACGTGGATGAAAATTCAGAGAGCTTTGAGGTTCCAGCGGACGAACTGTTATTCGCGTCAGGATTGCGCGGTAAGCTTAGTAAATAAATCTGTGGTATGGCAGGGGGACAGGTGATGATGAATAAAACTCCGGCGGCAGTATTTTTGCAAACGCCTCTACGCTGACATGAACAATTCGCAGCATCGCTGCTTGCGCCCACCAGATGCGTCGGAAGCGCCGGCTGTTCTCGTATGGACGCCATGCGATGTTTACGGGTATACTTCGGCTTTATTCAATGGGGGGGCATTGCGATCTTTTTCAGATAGCACCAGAGCACCGGCATCCGGCCAGGATATGCCGATGTCTGGGTCGCTGTACAATATAGATCGCTCAAATTCTTTGGCATAATAATCGGTGGTTTTGTAGAGAAACTCCACGATTTCTGAAAGTACGACAAAGCCGTGGGCGAATCCCGGCGGTACGTACGCCATGCGCAGGTTTTCATCCGAGAGGTGAAAGCCGATCCATTTGCCGAAAGTGGGTGAGTGTCGGCGAATATCCACCGCCACATCAAATACTTCGCCGCGCACCACGCGGACAAGCTTTCCCTGCGGCTGTTGAATCTGATAATGCAATCCGCGTAAAACGCCGCGGCTGGAGCGCGAGTGATTATCCTGCACAAAGGCGGCGTTAATCCCCAGGGCGGCCAGCGTGCGCTGGTTATAACTTTCCATAAAAAAGCCGCGGGAGTCACGGTAAACCGCAGGTTCTAAAAGCAGCACATCGGGAATTTCAGTGGGTATTACTTTCATGTTCAAGCCAACTTTTCTTCCAGGATTTCCAACAGATACTGCCCGTAATCATTTTTTGACAGGGGCTTGGCCAGTTGCCGCAGTTGATCGGCGGTGATAAATCCGCGCCGCCAGGCGATTTCTTCCGGGCACGCCACCTTGAGGCCCTGCCGGCGTTCAATGGTTTGGATGTACATGGACGCATCCAGCAGGGATTGGTGCGTGCCGGTGTCCAGCCACGCCATTCCCCGGCCCATGACCTTGACCCGCAGGGTCTTCCTGGCCAGATACACTTTATTAACATCGGTGATTTCCAGTTCACCGCGCGGCGAGGGCTTAAGATTTTCAGCGACAGATACCACGTCAGGCCCGTAAAAATAGATGCCCGTGACCGCATAACGGGATTTTGGCTTTGCCGGTTTTTCCTCCAGGGACAGGGCATTGAAATGTTGATCAAATTCCACCACACCGTAGCGTTCCGGGTCCACAACAGGATAGGCGAAAACGGTGGCTCCGCTGGTTTCGGCGGCGGCGGCTTGAAGATCGGTTGCGAAATCGTGCCCGTAGAAAATATTATCTCCCAGCACCAGGGCGCTGGGGCTGTCGCCGATAAAATGCTTCCCGATAATAAACGCCTGGGCAATGCCGTTGGGTTCCGGTTGCACCGCGTAAGAAATATTTAGACCCCAGGATTTGCCATCACCGAGCAACTGCTGAAATCGCGGCGTATCAAGCGGTGTGGAGATTAACAGAATATCCCGGATTCCGGCCAGCATCAGGGTGGAAAGCGGATAATAAATCATCGGTTTGTCATAAACGGGCAGCAATTGTTTGGAAACCGCCAAGGTCACCGGATGCAGCCTGGTTCCCGCACCGCCCGCAAGAATAATGCCTTTTCGCATGTTTACTTCTCCACAAGTCCAAACAATCCACAGGCGCTTCGCCCCACAGGGAATATGTTAACCGCGTTTGGCGTAATTGGCCTCTACCCAGTTACGATATTCGCCGCTGGCCACGTGGGCAATCCAGGCACTGTGATCCAAATACCATTGCACGGTGGCGCGAATGCCATCGGCAAACGAACATTTGGGACTCCAGGCCAGTTCGCGATTTATTTTAGTAATATCCATGGCATACCGTCGGTCATGACCGGGCCGGTCCTTCACGTACTGGATCAAGGACGCATGGGGACGGTGGGGGGACGTGGGGCGCAATTCATCAAGAATCGAACAGATGGTTTTGACGACATCGATATTTTTCATTTCACTGTTACCGCCGATATTGTACGTTTCCCCGGGTCGTCCGGCCTTCAACACTTCACGGATGGCATCGCAGTGATCGAGCACAAAAAGCCAATCGCGAACATTCAGACCGTCCCCGTAAACCGGCAATGGTTTTCCGGCCAGAGCATTGAGAATGATCAGTGGAATAAGTTTTTCCGGGAACTGGAACGGACCATAATTATTGGAGCAATTGGTAGTCAGCACCGGCATGTGGTACGTGTGGAAATAAGCCCGCACCAGATGATCCGATGCCGCTTTTGACGCGGAGTACGGACTATTAGGGGCATAAGGCGTCGTTTCCGTAAAGGCCGGGTCGGTAGCGCTTAACGACCCGTATACCTCATCGGTTGAAACATGGAGAAACCGGAAAGCGGTCTTTTGAGGTTCGGGGAGTTTGGACCAGTACGTTCGAGCGGCCTCCAGGAGATGAAATGTTCCATTGACGTTGGTGATGACAAAATCTTCCGGCCCATGAATTGACCTGTCTACATGGCTTTCCGCGGCAAAATGAACGATGGCCCGCGGCTGATGCGTCGCCAGGAGCTGATCAATAAGTGTTCGGTTATTAATATCTCCCTGCACAAATATATGCCGGGGATTGTCGCGCAATTCCGAGAGATTTTCCGGGTTGCCGGCATACGTGAGTTTATCGAGATTCACCACCGGCGAGCCGACGGTGTTGATCCAGGAAGTGACAAAATTTGATCCGATAAAACCGGCTCCACCTGTCACGAGAATTGGAGCATGATGGTGATCTGTTTGTGTCATGAAGCGTGGTCCTTGCGCTGATCCGGTTTATAGGAGGCCCAACGGCCGGAAATACTTCCCTATTTATCGGCTTAGTGTGGGGAATAAATTCACGCTTGGCGCTGTCGCATGGCGTTGACCTTCATGGACAGGCCGAAAAGCTTGATAAAGCCGATCGCGTCTTTCCCGTCGTATTCCGTTCCCATGGTGAAGCTTGCCAGGTCAGGCCGATACAAACTGCCCGCCGAGGTAACCGATGCCACGGTGGCCCGTCCTTTGAAAAGACGGATTTTTGCCGTGCCGGTGACGTGGCGTGTCGCGGTGGTCACAAAAGCGTCCAACGCTTCCCGCAGCGGATGAAACCATTGGCCGTAATAAACCAGATCGGCATATTTTAGCGCTATTTGCTGCTTGTAGTGGGCCAAATCCCGTTCCATGCACAGAGATTCCAAAGCGCGAATGGCGGTCAGCAGCACCGTGCCACCGGGCGTTTCATAAGCGCCGCGGCTTTTCATGCCTACCAGACGGTTTTCCACCAGATCCACCTGACCTACGCCGTGGCGTCCGGCTATGGTATTAAGTGTTTCGATGATTTTATGCGCTGCCAACTTGCGGCCATTGACGCTCACCGGTGTGCCGGCCTCAAAGCCAACCGTAACAAATTCCGCTTTGCCCGGTGCTTTGCTGACCGGAACGCTCATGACCCACAAATTATCCAGCGGCTCATTAGCCGGATTTTCCAAATCGGCCCCTTCATGTGAAATATGCCAGAGATTACGATCTCTTGAGTAAATTTTTTTCACCGTCTGGCTGATCGGCACGCCTTTTTCCCTGGCATATTTAATGGCCGCCTCCCGGCTGCGGAGTTCAAAGCGATCATCTTTCCACGGGGCAATAATGTGCAGTTCCGGGCCAAGTGCCATGTAGGTAAGTTCAAAGCGCACCTGATCATTGCCCTTGCCGGTGGCACCATGCGCTACGGCATCGGCGCCGAGTTCATGGGCCACACGCACCTGATGTTTGGCGATCAGCGGACGGGCGATGGAGGTTCCCAGCAGATAATTGTGTTCATAAACCGCCCCGGCTCGAAGCATGGGAAAGCAGTAATCACGGGCAAATTCTTCCCGCAAGTCGGCAACAATGCACTTATCCGCCCCGCTGGCCAGAGCTTTTTTCTTTATTCCATCGAGTTCATCACCCTGTCCGAGTTCCGCGGCAAATGCGATGACTTCGCAGCCGGGGTAATTGTCTTTAAGCCACGGAAGAATCACGGAGGTGTCCAACCCGCCGGAATAAGCCAAAACAATCTTTTTCGCCGTTTCAATCATGAGAGTAAACTCCAAAGCCAAACCAAAACCAAACCCAATATCATGCCCGGTGCACACGAACTTGGCAAACTATGTGCTAACATGTGCTAACAATTTCACGCCGTTAGTTGTTAATTTTCCAATTGCCGATATATTCCTTCACAGCCGGAACGCCACAAGTTTTAATGCTTAGCAAACGGAGATGTGGTTATGAGATTTTTAGCCACGCTGCTTATCAGCCTTTTGGCAATGAATGGCGGTTTATCGGCGGCACATGCCTCAACGCCTTTTACTTTTTCCAATCTGTTTACCAATCATCTGGTACTGCAACGCGGCATGAAGGACCCGGTATGGGGCTGGGCTAAGCCGCGGCAAAAAATTACCGTCAGCTTTGCAGGCCATACGGTTACGGCAACCGCCAACGCGCATGGTAACTGGATGGCTAAACTTCCCGCGATGCATTTCAGCGCTGCCCCGCGCAGTTTAACCATAACTTCCGGCGCTCAAACACTGGTTGTTCACGATGTTCTCGTGGGGGATGTGTGGCTTTGTTCCGGGCAATCCAACATGCAGTATCCTATGGCGGGCTGGTTTGGCCGCACGAACCTTTCCGCGGCGTTGGCGAAGGGAACGCATGCTAATATTCGGCTTTACCATGTGCCGATGATGGAATCTAATTTTTCCGGCACGCCAAAAAGACAAGCGTCGGCGGCGGATTGCTTTCGCGCGACGGAAAACCGTTGAATTGGTTCCAACTCTCCAGTCGCAACGGCACATTCGTCAATGCCAGCGCGCGAATAGTGGGAAGGACCGTGGTGGTGCAATCTCCGAAAATCAGCGCTCCCACAGCAGTACGATTTGCGTATAGCGACCTTGCCGTGCCGAATCTGATGAATAAAGAGGCTCTGCCCGCGCTGCCTTTTCAGGCACGTAAGCCGTAACGTCAGGGGATCGTCTGGAACGTGTTAAACGTGTCGGCTCAACTTGGCCATTACTTGGAAAGGTTCCCCGCGGCTCGGCGGCGCATCAGGCCCAAGCCGATAAGCAATCCACCGCAGAGGGCCAGGGTGGATGGTTCAGGAACCGCCATGTCATAACCCACGGCCTGCAGTGCAATTCCCTCCGGAGATGTCGCGCTGACGCTGGCTGCGCCTTGTGAACTTGATGTAAATGCCAATTGAACATAATTGCCCGTCGTGCCTTCGCTGCTCCAGTCGCCGAAGTCGCCTCCGGTCTGGCCATTGGTCCCGGGGTTCTGGTTAAAGTTCACGAGATTTACCGCGCCGCCGTCAATGGAGAAATAGGACGTGGCGGTAGAGCTGTCGGTATAGCTTGGCGTATGAAACGCGGAGTAACGAAAGAGATCCAATGGGCCATAAACAGTGGCCGAGGTTGTAGAACTCGTCAGTGTTGATCCGGAACCGCCGATGCCGAGAATTTCATCGACTTCATGTTGAATGACGCGACCTGGACTGAAAGTTCCACCGCCGCCGAAGCCGGAAAGATCTGCCGCATTAAGCGTGATTACGCCATCCACCGTTCCGCTATTTCCAACATAATTACCGCTGGTATCGTAGCCACCATGGTAGGTGGACGAACCGGTAAGAGCACGCATATCGGGTGCTGTGGCGTTAATGCTTTTGGCCCCGTTGCTGTCATTGCCATATTGCAGATTATTATATGCGGTCAGTTCGATGGCATTGCTATTGTTGATCGCATTGGTCTGCAAGTCAGAAGTGTAAGTGCTGTACGACGGAGTATAAATAGTGTTGCTGCTTTGACCAAGATACGAAGCGCTGGAAGTGGTCGAGGTAACGGCAAAGTCGATGCTTACATTAATGTTATTAAGGATGTTCTGATTATAAAATGTCAAAGCGCTGTTGATATCTGCGGCAATGGTGTTGTAGCTGGCACTGCTGGTAATGGAGCTTTCAAAGTGCGGTGTAATGGTCATAGCGCCCGCTGCGCCATTCATGGCCCCCGCAGCCATGATCATCATCGCAGATGCCGCCAAAAGTTTGTGCCCGCCGGTGGTTCCAACATTGGCCGATGCTGAAGTACGCATACTCTACTCTTTCCATTCGTAAAATATTTCCAGAGAAAATTGAAGCGACAAACTTCAATATGTAATTAAGAGTAGTCCGAATAATGATAATGTCAAGATAATATTGTCTGGATTTATAATATCGGACGTTTACGCCCGAAGCGACTTACCGTTGTATCGAATAATAGTACGCGATGCCGAAAATATCATTGCGGCGGTGGGACGATGGGCCTGACGGGCGCTACTCTTCGCCGAAGCGGCCGTTGATGAGACTTTCCAGAGCATCGAGTGCTTTACCAGCGTCTTCGCCGTCGGCTTCAAGCTTCAGGCCGGTGCCTTCGGTGGCGGCAAGCATCATCATGTGCATGATGCTTTTGCCATCAACACATTGTTCTCCCTTCCATACGCGGATATTGCTCCTGAATTGATTGGCAACGTCCACAAACTGCATCGCCGGGCGGGCGTGCAGGCCGAGTCGGTTTGATATTTTTACTTGTCTGTCCATGATTCGGCGGCACCGAGCGTATTAAGCGAGTCTCGTAACAGTAACCTGATTCTGGGGAATAAAAGCTCGTCAGCGAGCCATACCGGATTGATCGGCCTCTTCAATTAGTTCAATAATGTCCTCACGCGACGACGCCTGGCGGAGAAAGCGCCGAAAATTATCCTCCTGGAGATTTCGGAAAATATTCTCCATCGCATGCAGATGGCCGTCCGGATTATCCAGTGGGGAAAGCAACAGCACCACACTGAATACCGGAGCCTGATCCAACGCCGAAAAATCGATCCCTGCGGTGCTTCGACCAATGGTTCCAACACGTTTTTTCACGCAGGCAAGTTTGCCGTGCGGCACCGCAACGCCTTTGCCAAAGCCCGTGCTCCCGTGGCGTTCACGGTCCAGAATGGCTTTACAGATTGTGTCGACATCCGAAGCCGAAAATGCTCCAGCGGCGGCTAAAGCCTCTACGAGTTCTCGAATGACACCGTCGCGGCTCGTCGCCTTAAGTTCCGGGACAATAGAGTCCTTTACGATAAAATCACCGAGTTTCATGGGTTGGTTATCTCACAATATACAATCGCCGACAATCCCAGCTTAATTCGATATCATTGCCCGCAGGACACGATAGCCGCCGATTTTGCCCGGGCTATCCTGGATGTTTACGATTTCGGAATCGGTCTTTATGTTCCGTCAACTGACGTTCAATCTTATGGGCTGCCTGATCGATGCAGGCATACAGGTCATCGCCTTCCTGTGTTCCGACAAACATATTGCGATGTTCAGCGCTGACGAGAAATTCCACCCGCTTATGTTTGGCCTCG
>JAKATV010000457.1 GCA_021818565.1 Planctomycetota bacterium | reverse complement strand
CACCTGCCAAGCGATTACCATTACGCTGCCCATCGCCCGGGATTCGATCCAGGCCAAGGCCATGGTATATGATGATGACGGTCATTATGATTCGGCCAGCGCACTGATTAAATCCATGCGCGGCAGCGATCCGGATGCCACCGTTTACTGGCTTTCTCGTATGCTGGCGGCCGGTGAGGACCCGCGTTTTATTGCCCGGCGAATCGCCATTTGTGCTTCGGAAGATATCGGCAACGCGGCCCCCACCGCCATTATGCTGGCCGCCGCAGCGGTGCAAATAACCGAATTTGTCGGCATGCCGGAATGTCGCCTTACATTAGCGCAGGCCGCGATATATCTGGCGTGCGCGCCGAAAAGCAATCGTGTGACGGTGGCGGTGGATCAGGCGATGGACGACGTTAAGAACAGCCGCACCATTCCTGTTCCCCGGCCGCTGCGCGATACGCATTATCCAGGATCTGAAAATTTAGGGCATCAGGGCTATCAATATGCCCATGATTTTCCTGAAGGGTATGTTCCTCAGGTATACTTGGGGGTGGAAAAGCATTATTATCAGCCATCGGACCGCGGCCATGAGGCGGTAATAAGTAAATATCTTCAGCGGCTTGCGGAATTAGATCAGGCTTGGGCGCAATCACAACAACAAGGCACGCAAAAAGTTGCCGGCGAGAGTAAAGGATGAGGAAATACTGCCATGGAAAAAAGCGAACTGCGAAATCAAATGCGTACGGTTCTGGCGGCCATCAGCGCGGAAGAGCGGCACACCCGATCACTTGATGTGTGCCATCAATTGCGGGATACACCCGAATTCCGCCAGGCGGAAACCATCATGTTGTTTTTGTCCATGGAACAGGAAGTGGAAACATCCACCTTGGTACTTCAGGCTTGGAAAGAAGGGAAGACTGTAGCGCTGCCCCGCGTGCGCTGGGCGCAGAGGGAAATTGAGCCGGTGGCCATTAAATCATTGGAAACTTCTCCCAATCCGGCGGTGCAGGGGCTGCGGGATCCGGTTGGCGGCACTCCGATTTCCCTGGCCCGCATTGATCTTGTTGCGGTGCCGGGGCTGGCGTTTGATCGCCGCGGCTATCGTCTGGGTCGAGGCAAGGGTTTTTATGATCGGTTTTTATCGCAGAAGGATTTTCATGGCTTGCGCATTGCGCTGTGTTTTCAGGAGCAACTTCTTCCGGAGTTACTGCCCGTTGAACGCCACGACATACCCATGCATATGATTGTCACGGATAAGAAAATTCTCCGCTGCAACCACCCCCACGGCAATTCAAAATAAATAGTAAACTTCTCCCTTCCGGGCTGCGCGGTTAGAGCGGTTGACGATTGCCATAGGTTTGTGGGGCTAAGTTTTCCACTGGAGCCGCCCAGCGCACGGCGTTGGCGATAATTTGCAGTACTTCCTTCTGGTGATAGGCAGGATAGGTTTCATGGCCCGGGCGGAAATAAAAAATCTTTCCGCCGCCGCGCCGGTAGGTTACGCCGCTGCGGAATACTTCCCCGCCGGAAAAAGAGCTGATAAGCACCGTTTCATCCGGTTCGGGAATATCAAAATGTTCGCCGTACATTTCCTCGCGCGGAATAATAATATGATCCGTCAATCCCTGTACGATCGGGTGGCCCGGCGCGGTAAACCAGATAATTTCCCGGTCGTCCGCTTGGCGCCATTTCAAGTCGCAGCTTGTGCCCATGAGCCTTTTGAAGATTTTGGAAAAATGTCCGGAATGCAGCACCAGCAGCCCCATGCCGGCCCATACCCGTTGCTGAACCCGCTCCACAATATCATCGCGCACTTCCTGATGGGCCGTGTGGCCCCACCATGTCAGCACGTCAGTGTTGGCCAGCACGTCAGCGGATAAACCATGCTCCGGCTCATCGAGCGTGGCGGTGCGCACGGTCATGCCGCCGGCGGCGCGCAAGCCCGCCGCTATCGCGTTGTGCATTCCATGGGGGTAAATGGCTCTTACGGCCGCATTGGTTTTCTCGTGCCGAAATTCATGCCAGACGGTAACACGAATATTGTTTGCCATACGGATTGATCCTCGATGCTCGAATTTTAGTCCTATCCGGCCGTTGTCCCGCTGCGGGATATTGATAATTACGTTCCCGGCTTGCAGGCCGCATGTTCTGCCTGCGGCGCGAAACGGTCAACGCCGTGCGCATTATACGCTTCAACCGGCGGATCGCGAGTAGTCGTGCCACACCGGAAATGTCATCATAAAACCCGCAACGGTGGTCTTTGTGGCATCGCCGCTGACAAGGCGATCAATTTCGCACCCCCGCGCGTAATACCGGCGGTTGTTGACCGGCTCTTCAAAAATTTCCTGTTCTCGCGTAAACTCTCCGCCATGACAGTGAGTTTCCAGGCACCTAAAGGCACACGCGATTTTTATCCTTCCGATATGGCGGTTCGGCGATATATTGAAGACATCTGGCGCAGCGTTTCCGTTCGGCATGGTTTTCAGGAAGTGGACGGCCCGACGTTTGAATCGCTGGATCTCTATAAAGTAAAAAGCGGGGATGAAATTGTCTCGCAGCTATTTTCCTTTGTTGACCGCGGTGAACGGGACTTGGCCCTGCGGCCGGAATTTACGCCCACGCTGGCACGCATGGTAGCGCAAAAGGCCGCCGGACTTCCCCGTCCCATCAAATGGTTTTCCATTCCGCGCTGCTACCGTGCCGAGCAGCCGCAAAAGGGGCGGCTGCGGGAATTTATCCAATGGAATGTGGATTTTATCGGCGACGCCTCCGAGCGGGCGGATCGCGAATGCCTTGCCGTATGCGTCGATGCACTGCTGGAGTTTGGCCTGACGGCCTCGGATATTCGTATTGGCTGGAATCACCGCGAATTGCTTACCAAAGCCCTGTGCAGCACGTTTGTCGCGCCGCAGCGCGTCAGCAACGCGTATTACATTCTTGATCGTCTGCAAAAATATGATGTGCAGGCGCGCCATGCCCTGTATCAGCAACAGCAATGTACAGAGTTGGAACGGGAAAACTTTGACGCCATCGCGGCGGCGGAAAATTCGCCGCAACTTCTGGCCGCCTGGATGAATTCCTGGCCCGCCGACGTGCGGGATTCCATCAACGCCTTTGAGCAGCGCCTGGCGGATAACGGATTGGCCGAGATTTGCCGATTTGATTTAAGTGTCGTGCGCGGTTTGGCTTATTACACCGGTTTTGTTTTTGAAGTTATTGACGCACAGGGGCAAAATCGGGCCATCGCCGGCGGCGGCCGCTATGACAAACTTATTGAAATGTTCGGTGGACCCGCCATGCCCGCGGTGGGCTTTGGCATGGGAGATGTGGTATTGGAAATTCTTTTGCGGCAACGTAATAAACTGCCGGCCACCCTCATGCCGCCGGCGGATGTATTTGTTATTAACGCGTTAGAAGATTCCGCCGCCGCCGATCAACTTATCGCCCAATTAAGGCGATCCCAATGGAATTCGGAGCACTCTACAATTATCCGCACTGGTCTGAATGTGCAAACCAGCTATCGCAGCACCCGCAATATCGGTAAGCTGCTGCAGGAAGCCTCGGGATGCGGCGCTCGGGTCGCGGTGATTCTGGCGGCCGAAGAAATGAATCGTGGAATGATGAAGCTTAAAAATCTTCTGGATCGTACGGAAACAGAAATTGCCGTTCCAGATGTGCCAAATCGCATACATGCGCTGCTGACAGGCTCATAGGCGATGGTTTGAATTGTTTTGAGGGATGTTGATCATGGGACCGCGCAGTAAACGCACCAGTCATTATGAAGGTGCCTTTGAAGATTATCTGCGGCGCAAGGGCCTGCCGTACATTGCCGTGGATGAAGCCAAGAAGGCGCTTTTTGCCGGGGCCAAGCTCAAGAGTTTTGATTTTGTCGTGTACCATCCGCGGGGCAACAACCTGCTGGTGGATGTAAAAGGCCGGGCATGTCGTCCGGAAAAGTCCAAAACTTTCCTGCCCAACTGGACCACTCGCCTGGATATTGACGACCTGCGCCAATGGCAGGAAATTTTCGGGTCTGGTTTTACGGCCATGTTCGTGTTCATGTACCACTGGCCAGGGGAACCGGAAAAATCTCCCTTTACCGATTTGTTTCAATTCCAGGAACGCTGGTACGGCATGCTGGCCATCAGCATCGCCGACTACCGCGAACACATGCAAGCGCGATCGGAAGCCTGGGGCACCGTCCACCTCCCGGTCTCCGCGTTCCGCAAAATCGCCAAACCCCTGGAGACGTTTTTTTAGCAGTATGGTCAGGCAATCATGGCGCTTTCGCCATGCGCTGGACATACCAGGTCTATGGTATTAACCGTCTTCGCGTGGCGTAACTGAGCCGCGAATTTGGCAATTTTGGTGCGGCTTTGATAGCCTGACTTCCCCCAGGGTCTTTTAGTTTTCCCTTTATTCGGTCATTTTCGTCCCTATGTCGCTTTAGGAATGGACGATTTACTGGGAAATGTGATCGGGATGTCCCTCGAAAATCTACGCAGGCCCGAAAACTAAAAGGCCCTGTGACTTCCCCCAGTCATGAGCAAAAAATATTGACCCGCCGGAGTACCAGTGCTAGAATTCAACTGTCGTCATATGTTCCCCTTCAGCAGGTTCAATCGCACAATGGCGACACACTGTACGGATTCGGTAAGAGGTGGTCGCGTGCCCAATCGCCATGGTTCTAGAATTCGGACCCTTGTCTTCCCGGCCGTGGCTGCTTTGGCATTGCTGTGGTGTGTTACCGGTGCCGCCTCTGCGGCAGGCCTCGCAAGCGTAACGCTGTGGGCCAACGAGGAATATCAGCAGTCCGGCCCCAGTGCGCCGACTACCCCATACGCCTATTTCTTTACCTTGGGGGGAAGTTTTCAGCACCGCAATGAATACAACAACGTGTCGTTCCGCTACCCAGTGCTGAGAGCCCCGACGATTTTGACAATCACAGGTAAAAATTTCGGCTACCAAGGTTCAAATATCACCCCTGTGCTAAACTTCAAATTGGACTACCCGCTGGGCAATTATGTGATCACCGCCGCTAATGGTTTGACCGGGAAATTCAGCGCGGTGACCGTCCACTACACCGCGTACCATTTTAGCAGAGATATTCCCGCCCTCACACCCGCTGCTTACGAGGAATTGCAGCAACTTAATCCGTCGGCGGAATTTACGGTACACTTCAATTCATTCAAACCCGCTGCGCCCGCTGTCGGGACCACTTGGTTTACAATCTACACGCTTGATGGCAGCACCATTTTCAGCAGCGGCGGCCTTTCTCATCGTGCCACCAGCGTGGTGATTCCTGCCAACACATTGCATCCAAATACCAGCTACACATTCGAGGTGAATTTCTCTGACACTATCACGAACACACCGGCCGGAGGCGGAACCAGCGTGACTCAGGGTTTCGCTAACCGCACGCACGGGTCGTTCACAACCGGGCCGGCCAGGCCGCAAATTCCGGCCGCTGCACCTCCACCCAACCCGGTGCATCAGGCCCTCGTGGTCGCACTGACTCGCTATGCGGCCAACATGAAAAAGGCAACCGTCGCCTACCGTACCAGCGTCAAGCATTCCGATTGGCAGGAAATTCACACATTTGTCGGCGTGCTGCGCCGCGCAGTGAGAAATGGCAACGCCGGCGAACTGACAGATATCGCAAGCCGATTGGCCGCAGCCACCAGCAGACTCGACCGGGATGCCGGTATCGTTCGCGTCAAGATTGGTGGAAAGGCGACGGCGCGGCCGATACCGTCCAAAAACCCGCTTATCCGGGCAGCCGTGACCCGCCACGAAGCGGAACTGAAAACTGCCATGACCGCTTATCAAACGGCCGTTGTGCGTGCGGACCGGCTGGAGTATACAGCGTTTCTGGCGGCTGAACGTCAGGCGATGAGGGAACTCGATGCCGGGCAAGTGGTTCGCATTTCCAGCCAGCTGAACTCGATCAAAACGCGGCTGAAAAAGGACATCCATTCCGCTCTGGTTCCGCCCACCCCACCGCCTGAATTCGGCAATCCAAGCGTAGCCGGATTTTGGTGGTACCAAATCAATGACCATCGTTTGGAAACACGGTGCCGATGGCTAAAACTCGATTCGGACCATCGTATTGCCGGGGGATCTCTGAACACGACGTACAAATGGTTTTTGAAAGGCGACGTTTTATTTTTTACGAATAATGCCGGAAAAACCACCGTGCGTTTGAAACGGGACGGCGATCAGTGGAAGGGGCATTGGGTTGTTCGAGAACATCCTTCATGTGATCTGAGAATATCGTGTCCAGCGGCTCCGAATTGACGCCAGTGTTTCGTATAGACTTTCGGTATAGAAAGGATCGGAAGTCGTATGAAGAAAAAGCGATTCAGTGAAGAGCAGGAGCTATCGATTCTGAGGGAAGCTGATTCCGGCGATAAGACGATAGTTGAATTTTGCCGTACGCATGGGATCAGCGATGTTACGTTTTACGCGTGGCGGCGGAAGCTCGGTGAGATGTCCGAAATAGTGGCGATCAAACAAAAGCTGCTGGAAACTTTTGATAAATGGCGGGAACGCTACGCCGGCGACAAGGCCGAGACGCGCCCTCCGGAGAAGGTAGATATTGCAGAAGCATTTGATCAATGGGTGTCAGCGGGTACCAGCCAATCCGCTGGGGCAGACCGACGGCGCACAGATTGGGCGGGTAATGAAATTCTCAAGCTCGTTCGCCAACAATTAGCCTACCGCTTCGGCACCAATTACGGGGGCAACCTTGGCAAGTTGCTTCGCCAACAGCTTATTGAGCCAAAGCAAAACATTCCATGGCACAAGTGGGATCGGAAAACGTGCGGCAGCATTGACCGGGAACTCGAACACGCGATGCAATCCCACTTGGTTAACCAATTGATGAAATTCGCTACGGACAACGCGCAGTCCGCCATCCGAGCCGATCTTGACAAGATAGGCATTGCCTTGAAAAGCCATCCACGGCAAAAAGCCTTTCGCGGAGGCAATTGGCGTATAATTGTTGCATGGCTTTGCAACCTGATGATATTGTTTGTTTCTGCTTTCATGTGCGATTACGGAAAATCGAAGCGTTTTGTCGTATCGAAAAGCCTCGGCATGCTTCGCAAATTTCCGATTGCCTTTCGGCGGGCACGGGTTGTGGGTGGTGTCGGCCCATGCTCAAGCACATTCATTTGCGCATCTGCGGTCCATACACGCCGGAATGGCAGAAGCTTCCGGAAGCCACACGAGCCCAACCCGATGCAGCACGAAAAGAAAATGTCGATTCTCTGGATATTTTAGATGTGCATAACTGGGCGGCGGGCCGGCAGCGCCACATCGCGGATGGCCGGGGCAAGCCGCCTCCGGGCCAATAAATCCCGCCTTGGACGTGGTGATCCCGCGAAATAGGAGAGTGTAAAGGCCTTTAAAATTCATAATTTGGGATTAACTGTCGTTTTTTTATGGGCAGAGACGGTTTCTTTCCGATAAGATGGATGGAAGAGAGTGGGGTCGGCAATGAATCCGGCCTGGATGAAATTAATACGACAGGGCTTGCCATGGACGCGCCTTCCTCCCAGCCGCCAATTTATATCCTCGAAGATTTTCGGTTGGAGGATCTTTATCCACTTACGTATACCCGGCCTGCCGCGCTTTTACGCTGCGGGGCGGAGAC
Source organism: Planctomycetota bacterium (assembly GCA_021818565.1). Taxonomy (GTDB): domain Bacteria; phylum Planctomycetota; class Phycisphaerae; order WQYP01; family WQYP01; genus JAMDCX01. Next base: position 3,974 of record JAKATV010000457.1, on the reverse strand, counting down.
GTTGCTGGATCGCATGTTACGGCATTTGCCTCGACCGCCAAGCGGCATCATCGTGCGCGACACAATTAAAGCAAAAATGCGCGAAACCCTGCGAATTCCGGTCAATCCGAAAATTGATATGACGCGCAGTACGGTATTTATCAATGCCCGCTGGCTGATGACCCACCCCTTTGAATATCCCCCGGTTGATACCGCCGGTATGACCGGGGAGGATTTCACCTGGGTGCATTTATCCCCGGCGAAATTGGCGGAACTGGATCTTAAGCGAATCGTCCGATCGCGTATTTTAGAAAAGCTTATCACCACGATCAGCGCAGGATTGGTCGATGCGGTGATGATTCGATATCCATGGAATCTTCTGGGAAACCAACACGACATTCTTCTCGATGACTTCCAACGTCGCGGTGCGGCTAAACTTAGTGAACCTATGCCCGGCGCGCACCTGTTGAAGAGCGAAAATATGTACATCGGACAGGATGTGCAGATTATGCCCGGCGCGGTGCTTGATGCGCGCAACGGACCTATTATTATTGAGCGCGGCGTACAGATTCGCGCCAATAGTGTTATCACCGGGCCGGTTTACATCGGGCCGGAGTGCGTCATTCGCACCGGTGCCGATATCCGGGAAGATTGCGCCTTCGGGCCTGGATGCCGTGTGGGCGGTGAAATCATCGGCTCGATTTTTCAGGAGTATTCCAATAAACAGCATGACGGGTTTCTAGGACAAACCTTTGTCGGTTCATGGGCGAATCTGGGAGCCGGAACCATTACCAGTAACCTGAAAAATACATACGGTATCGTGCGCGTTCCCATCAGTGGAAAAGAGCGCATCACAGGCCTGCAGTTCATGGGATCGGTCATTGGTGATCACGCGAAAATCGGTATTGGCACAATGCTTAGCACCGGGACGGTCGTGGGCTTTGCCAGTCATATACTTACCAGCCGCCCCCCAAAATTTATTCCCAGCTTCGCTTGGGTAACCGATGCGGGCATTGAACATCTGGAGTATGAAAAGTCTCTGGAAATAGCCCGCACCGTCATGGAGCGCCGCAAGCAGAAGCTCACCGTTGCCGATGAAGAAATATTTAACCGTATTTTCACGTCCTGGAGCCAGAGCGAAAGCTACCGCTGGCGCGAAAACGCCACCGCCCAGTAGGCTTTTCTCGAGCTTATTCATCCGCGCCGCTGTTGGCGGTGTAGTAATTCGGACTTTCCCGTGTAATGGTAATATCATGCGGGTGGCTTTCCACCATACTGGCATGGGTGACACGCACAAAACGCGATTTATTTTGTAATTCCTCAATGGTTCTGGCACCGCAATAGCCCATGCCCGCACGCAGGCCGCCGACCATCTGATAGACAAAATCTCCCAGCGGCCCGCGATAATGCACCAACCCCTCAACACCTTCCGGCACAAGCTTGCTGGATTGCCGCACACCGGCCTGCCCGTAACGATCGGCCGAGCCTTGCACCATGGCACCCATGGACCCCATACCCCGATAACTTTTAAAGCGCCGTCCGCGGTGGATAACCAATTCGCCGGGGCTTTCATCCAGACCGGCAAACAGGGACCCCATCATGACGGCATTAGCCCCGGTGGCCAGCGCCTTGGTGATGTCTCCGCTGTGGCGTATACCGCCATCGGCGATCACCGGAACTCCCTGCGGCCCGGCAACCGCCACAACATTCATAATTGCTGTAATCTGTGGCACGCCTACCCCACTGACAATGCGTGTGGTACAAATACTGCCGGGGCCGATGCCCACTTTCAGGGCATCCGCACCGGCATCGATAAGGTCTTTGGCGGCTTCGGCGGTGGCGATATTGCCGGCAATAACCTCAATATCAAATTTTCGTTTCACTTCACGCACCGTGTCAATGACATTGGCGGAGTGGCCATGGGCGGTATCCACCACCAGTACATCCACGCCCGATTCAATCAGCGCCGCTACACGGTCAAATTGCTTGACTCCCACCGCCGCCCCGACCCGCAGCCGGCCTCGGCTGTCTTTGCAGGCGCGGGGAAATTGATGCGTTTTGTCGATGTCCCGCATTGTAATCATGCCGCGGAGCCGACGTTGATCATCTACCAGAAGCAATTTTTCCACCCGGGCGTTATTTAACAGAATTTCCGCTTTTTCCAGGGACGTGCCTGGTGGCGCAATGATCAGATTGGTGCGGGTCATCAAATCGCGTACCGGATTGTTGTCATCGCCTTCAATAAACTTTAAATCGCGCCGCGTTAAAATCCCCACCAAAGCCTCATTATCAGGGTTCACAATGGGTATACCGCTGATATTCTGTTCCTTCATGATCTGCCGCGCGCGACCGACCGTGGCGTCGGGCGGTAATGTTACCGGGTCGGTGATGATGCCATTGGCGGACCGTTTGACCTTTTCCACCTCGGTGCACTGGTGTTCAATGGACATATTTTTGTGAATACACCCCAACCCCCCTTCCTGGGCCAGAGCAATAGCCAAAGCGGCTTCCGTAACCGTGTCCATGGGGGCGGAAATAAGCGGTAAATTAAGCTCAATTCGCCGCGTGAGGCGCGTGCGCGTGTCCGCTTCCGAGGGCACAAAATCACTACGCCCGGGCACCATCAGGACGTCATCAAAAGTAAAGCCTTCGCCGATAATTTTATTCAGGTTTTCCATGTAGCAATAATGCCCGCCCCGGGGGGCAAAGTCAACCGCCCGCTACTTTTTTACGGTCTATCGCGCATAACCGGCACCTGCCGCAGGCTGGGAACACCGGGCGGTGCGTATGGGGGCGTTGGCTGCGCTGCAATGGCTTGTTGCGGCGATTTTCCTGCCTACAATGCTCCAGGAGCCTGTCCGAGTAATCGCCGGGTTGCGACGGCCATTACTCGGACAGGCTCCTAGTGATCGGCTCTGGCTATGTTCGGCTCGCCGCTTTCGGATTGGCTGACCAATTTTATCGAACAACAAGGCTTTGTGGCAGGAAGATGTTGGAGGTTTCTCATGGGATCGTTTTCGCGACTGGTATGCCAATTGATAATTCCGGCACTTGCCCTCGCCAGCACGGGTGCGGCAAGTGCAGATACAGTTTACTCAAGCGATATGAGCGGAACTGGGGTTTTTTCCGTCGCCAGCGACGGAACCGTCAATACGATCGCAACGCAAATCACTGAGTCTACCGGCTTGGCTGTCGGCCCCAACGGGAACCTATACGTGGCAGGGTTCGGTAATTCGGGTTCAATCTTCGAGGTCACACCAGCTGGTGCAGTAAGTACATTCGCTACCGGCTTTAATTGGGCGCTCGGAATTGCGTTTGACAGCGCCGGCAACCTCTATGTCGCAAACAGCAACTTTGGCGGAGGAACTGGAACCTCCAGCTCGATTTCCAAGGTCACTCCAAGCGGTGTGGTTAGTACCTTCGTATCACTTGGCTCGGATTACCCAGCGTCTATCGCGTTTAATAGCTTTGGCAACCTATTTTTTGCAAATTGGTCGATTGCAGATTCTAATGGCAATGGGACAATTTATGAGGTAACGCCAGGTGGCGCAGTGAGTACGTTCGCAACCAGCTTGACCGATTCATTTGGCTTGGCAATTGACAAGAGCAACAATGTTTATGTGGGATCAGGCGACATCGTGGACAAAATCACGCCAACTGGCACCAAATCTCTTTATGCCACGCTCCCGACAAGCGGACTGATGGGCATGGCGTTCGAAAGTAATGGGAATTTGCTGGTCGGAAGTGAAAACAGCGGCGATTTGTACCAGATAACCAGCGGACATGTAGTTTCGACGTATGCCACGGGTGTAGACATTCCGACTTTTCTCGCCGACCCATCAGTTACCCTGCCGGTGCCGGAACCATCTTCACTGGCTTTGGCGATCCTCGGCTGTCCGCTGCTGCTGGCGGCGCGTCGGTTTCGGCACAAGCCTGATGCCGTTTAGGCTGCGTTGGCGTTTCATCCGTAGATCGTCCAACGCAGCGTAGCCGAC
>JAKATV010000505.1 GCA_021818565.1 Planctomycetota bacterium | reverse complement strand
AAAAATATATCGGTCCACATGGCCGGATCGCCGGAGGCCACGCGCGTGGTATCCACAAACCCGCCGGCAATCGCCCTACCCGCTTCCTCATTGCGCCCGGCCACCAGTGCGGTCATACATGCCGCGGCGTGGGGAATGTGACTGATCAGGGCCACCCATTGATCATGCTGCTGGGCATCCAAGGGGTGCGTCCGCATTGCCATGGCCTGCCAGAATTGTTCAATTTTTTTCGTGGCGGCTGACACACGGCTGCCGGTAAACGCGCCGCGACCGCGCAGCTTCGGCGGGCAGATCAGGCACAGGGCATCGCGATATAAATCCACCCGGGCATTTTCCGGCCCGCGCTTTTCCGAGCCTGCCATAGGATGAGAACCAATAAAATCAACCGTAGCGGGAAGTAATTTGCCGGCCCACTTCATCACCTGCTGCTTGGTTGAACCGACATCGGTTACCAGGGTGCCGGGTTTTAACGCCGGGGCGATGGCCGCCATCAGAGCCGGAAACTGCCCCACATTGGAAGCCAGAATAACCAGATCGCTTTCAGGCACCGCGGCGGCTGGATCGGTAAAAATCTGATCGATGGCCCCGATTTCCAGGGCCTTTTGATTGGATGGCGATCCGGTGCGGCCCACGCCATTGACGCGCGCCGCCAGGCCATGGTGTTTAATTGCCAGACCTAGGGAAGCGCCCAGCAAACCCACACCGATGATCGTAACACATTGAAATTGCGTTTCCTGCATGGGTAGGAAGTGTATACGAAGTCACGTCGGAACTCTACAAAAGGTCACGTATAACTCGCATGGATAACAGCCGCGGCTTGGCTTGCCGTGCTTCTGCGGAAAATGGATTACAGAATATTATTTTCCCGGATGTAAACCATATAGGGCTGCAAATTGTGGCCGGGACATTCCGTGGCGACCAGTTCGCGGTGGGTGTAGCAATGATAAATGGGAATGCTGTAAAGCCGGCGCAACAGGGCACCAAAACGCAGAATAGTCTGACGTTGCTGCACCGTGGGTTCCTGCAGCATGAAATTACCGATGGATGCTACGCCGATGTTATGCGCGTTCCAGATATATCGCCCGTGCACCGGTTGCGTAGGGGAATTACGATATTGTACATACTCCATAAGCCAGTGTGGCGGCGCAAAGCCATCCCGGACATGTTCTCCACGATACTGTAAATCACGCAACTGCCACACCCGGCCCATCCGGTCAATGCCAAAATGGTAGGCTATGTCTTCAAATCCGACACGGCGTTCGTACTCACGTATAAGCTCCCAATACTGGGCGGTCTGTTCTAATGAATCGAAATAAATCGGGTGCGGATCACCGGTATGATGAAATGTAATCAGATGCACACCGGCCATCGGCTGAATGGTTCGCATATTGGGTCCGGCGGTAGTCCAGGCGCTGCGCGGGATAATGCCAAAAGCGCCCACTGGAACAATTTTATGGGCCGGCACCGGCGGATGATACACCACCCGCGGCTTAAAATTCGCGGGCGGAGCGTATCCTGTATCCATCCGGCCGGGGACCATGTTTGCATCCGGCGGCAGCACGCCGCTGGGCAGGTAACTGATACTGCTATTGGATTTTGGCGGAGCTGCAGCACACCCAGCTAACGTGGCGGCGGCGGCCGTGCCGACGACCCCGGCCAGCAAGCGCCGCCGCGACATCTTTGTGGGAAATTCCGGAAACAATACTTCGGGCATGTTATTGAGATCCATGGTCAGCACTCCGTCTTAACTACAGGAAGTTCCATTTCCTGTTTGAAAAACTGCGTATTCGTATTTACCGCGTCTTGCTCCGGGTCCACGATGGTCCCTACGTCTCATACGGCTTGACCTGTGGACAGGTTCAACCGTATTTTACAAAAGAACGATGAAAAATGAAATTCTGCAACCACCGCGCGCAATAACCTATACCAGTGACGCTAAAAACAACAATAACGCCGCAACTCTCACGTTATCGGCATACCAGTTATAGGCCTTGAGAAAAAATTCAGAAAATTTTCTGCGGCGTCCCACCAATGTTCTTAATCCGTCGCTGGCGATGAATCGGCATTTCCGCGGTGGAGTTAGCGCGTAAAATCGATAATAAGCACCACCCCGGCGGCACATTTCAGGCGCAGGCAATTTTCATGTTCCTTTCATGGAGCGATGTTAATTTGAGTTGATGCGGGTTGAATTGTTCGATCTGCGATCGTCTCAGGAATGCCATTATGAATCGCAAAATATTTCTTATCATCGGGGTTGTTGGCTTGGGCTTAATGGCCAAGGGTGCGATGCCCCTGCGGGCGGATGCACCAAACCGCGGGGAATCCAAAGTTACCATGGCACAATTGCCGACAGGTGTCGCCAAGACGCTGGCGCAGGAAGCCGCAGGTGGGCAAGTGGAGAATATTGAGATAACCCCCTACGACAATCAAGCCGCGTATGAAGCCAACGTGGTAATTAACAAAATGCCTTACGAAATTAAAATCGCCATGGACGGCCTGCTGCTGGAAAAGCACATCGATAACCGGAGCCAGACCGGGACCCTGACGCCCGCACCCGCGCAGGGCACTATTAAGCCGGTGATGGGAAATGGCAAGGCCCCCAGTATCGGGGAGCATTTCTTTTACGAGATAGGGGTCGCGGTCAGGTGGCTTAGCATTATTACCGCAGTTAGCCTCCTATTCATTTTTTGTAAGACCTGTGGCGTCTTCAGGGTAAAGTCCGGGGAACCGCGACAGGGAGGAGGAATATCGACCATTCCGCAAGTACCTTACCGCGAACACCGGTGAGTGCCAGTGAAGCAAGGCGTCACCGGCCTCCGCCCACTAACCCCGTTGGCCCGGTATTTCAATGGCTTACGCTTTTGGCAGGCTGCCAAGAGGCGAAGGGCATAAGTTGGTCCCTAAGGGCTGACACTCAGGTAACCGCGGCGACAACAATCTGCCGCCGATTGCGAAAGCATCCTCCCCCTCCCGAAGCGGGGCCGGCCCGTGGCGTTATGGACCGGCCCCGCCTGTTTTTTTATTTCAGGGGCATCAACATGGGGTGTTTAGCGGAGCCGGATGACCAGCATTGTCATGAACGGCTGTTATCTTGGAGCGATTCCATACCTTATACTGGCTTTTTCCGGCACAGGCTCCCCGGGTAATATTTGCAGGTGCGTTCATGCGGGTATTGGTGGTTGAAGATTTTAAGACGCTAAGGGAATCCATCGCGCAAGCTCTGCGCGAACAGACCTACGTGGTCAATGAAGCCGGTGACGGGCGGTTGGCGTTATGGCACCTGCAGAGCGGACATATTGATGTGGTCATACTGGATTTAATGATGCCGGGGATCGATGGCTTTCAGGTACTCAAGGCCATGGAACGCATGAAAGCCCGACCTGCGGTACTGGTTCTGACAGCACGCGACACCGTGGATGACCGGGTCAAAGGATTGGATGCGGGAGCCGATGATTATCTCACCAAGCCCTTCGCGCTGGAGGAAATGCTGGCCAGAGTCCGAGCCTTAACGCGACGGCGATATAAAGTGGCATCATCGAAACTGACCATCGGAACCTTGGCCATAGACCTCAACGCCCGGCGGGCTTTCCGGGCCGGGGTGGAAATTGAATTAAGCGCCCGGGAATATGCCATACTGGAGTATCTGGCCATGCGGCAGGGGGAAATTGTCTCACGGGCTGAAATTTGGGAACATGTGCATTGCGACGATTCGCCGCCGGAAAGTAATGTCGTGGACGTATTTGTAAGCTTGCTGCGCAAGAAAATTGACGCGAATTCGCCTCAACGACTGATTCACACGCGGCGCGGACAGGGCTATATGCTGGGGCTGGGAGATTGATGCGGTCTATTCGAATACAATTAATGCTCTGGTGCGGAGCGGCCATCGCACTGATGCTGGCGGTGTTGGGCGTAAGTTTGTATCTGACGCTGCAACATTCCTTGGAATCTCATTTCAACGCCTCTCTGGCGGCCCGCGCCACGTTGCTTGTGGATACGCTGGATTGGGACCCAAACCGCGGATTCCATGTCACTTCCGATTTTACCCCCATCCCCGACGGTAGCGTCCGGGGCACCCCCCGTTATTTTCAGATTTGGAACTTGCGGGGAAAATCGGTGCTGCATCCGGTTACCCTGGGTAAACGTGATCTAAAATTCCTGACGTCACCGGGGGATACGGGGCGGTTTGCTTCTATTACCTTGCCGGATAATCACGCTGGAAGAGAATTGGCGATCCGCTTCCGCGAGGGAAATAGTGATGATCAGGAGGAGGGACATCACGATGATGGCTCCGACCACCCGGGTGACAACCGCGACAACCGACCTGCCGACGCCGCACAGTCGGAACATATGGGACAAGATTATATTCTCGCCGTGGCCCGTCCCACGGATGATCTGGACAATGCTCTTTCCAGTATCGCCTGGTCGCTGGCGGTTTACTGTTCTTTGGCGACATTATGTTCGGCGGCTCTCATTGCGTGGCTTTTAAACCGTGGATTGCGCCCGGTAAATACGATTGCCCAGCAGATCGCGGGCGTAGGTGCCGCGCACCTGAAAGATCGCATAACCGCGGAAAATATTCCGCGTGAACTGATTCCCATTGTGGATCGTCTTAATAAGTTGCTGGAGCGCGTGGAAGCGGCGGTGCTCCGTGAAAAGGCGCTCACCGCCGATATGGCCCATGAGCTGCGAACGCCCCTGGCCGGCCTGCGCACCGGCGCGGAACTGGCGCTAACGCGCTTGCGCACCTGTGAAGAATACCAGCGAACATTGCGGCAGTCGCTGGATATCAGCATTCAGATGCAGGAGATGGTGGAAAATCTGCTGACTCTGGCCCGGCTGGAAGCGGGAGCTTGGGGGCAGGCGGCGGAGAACTGCCGACTGGATCAAATGACCGATCAGCAATTGAAGGGCTGTACCGCGAGAATTAATTCCCGCGCTGTGACGTTGGATAGTAGTGGTATTTCTCCGGCCGTTGTTAAGGCCCCGCCGGAGTTGGTGCTGCTGGTACTCCGCAATGTGCTGGACAATGCGGTCAGTTATGTTAATCATGGAGGCACGATTCGCGTGGTGCTGAAAAGTGAATCCGACGCGGTGACATTAACGGTGGCTAACACGGGCAGCGCGATTTCAGTGCAGCAGTCGCAGCAGATATTTGAACGCTTTTGGCGCGGTGATGATTCCCGCACGGATCAGGGCCGGCACAGCGGCTTAGGATTATCCATTGTGCAGAATGTCATGCGGCAAATCGGCGGCAGGGTGATCGTTGAATCCGCCGTCGGCCAGTGGTTTACTATTGTATTGTTATTTCCAAAGCATGGAGGCGATGGATCGCATGACAATCCGGGACATGAACGCCTGTAGGCCGACCCTGCCGCATTGGCTGAATCAGAAAAGTTGTACCGCCTGTATCGGCGAGGGACTATTGCCAGATATTTTCCGCGTGATGTTTTCCGCCCCGCGAAAACGCAAGATTTATATGCTTAGCGCCGGGCTTTTTTCTTGTTTTCTGCTGTTGGCGGGTTGTCAAAGTTATCATTCCATTCCGCTGACGGAGGCGCGGGTCAATCAGGCACTAAAAGTTCCGGTATGGAAGCAGTTGCGCATTTCCGCCCAACGTATTCGCGGCATCGGGCTGCCGCCGCTGCCACTGCGGCCGACGGGCGGCATCACGCCTAATGAGGCGGCGGTCATCGCGGTGATACTTAATCCATCGCTGCGGGCGATACGGGATCAGCGCCATGAGGCCGCCGCACAGGTCATACAGGCCGGCATTTTGCCCAACCCGCAAGTGTCGGAATCAACGGCGTTGGTGACTGGAGGGTATCGTACCGGCACATTTACAGGTTACGGTCTTGGTGTGAACTGGGATGTTACACGATTAATTGATCACGATGCCCGCGTGGCCTCGGCCCGATACCACCGCGGACAAGTGGATCTGGATGTGGCCTGGCAAGAATGGCAAACGGCTCAGGCGGCCCGGCTGGCGGTCTATAATCTCGCGGCGACAGAGGCGCAGTTGCATCAGGCTCGCCTGGCCCAGCGCGAGCTGCAAAACAATGAACACGTGGTTCAGAAAGCCTATAATGCAAGTCTTAATACTATTCTGGATTTAAGCGCTGCCCGTGCCGCCAGCCAACAGGCACAAGCGCTGGTGGAGTCTTTAACACAAAAACGTGACCAAAATCTTATTCGCCTGCGGATGGTTATGGGCCTGCCGATTGATGCGCCCATCCGCTTAAGTCGCACCATTCGGTTTCCCGCACGCATTGCCTTACCACCGGAGCGCGCTATTTTAAAAGATTTGCCGCGACTGAGGCTGGACCTGGTGGCGTTAAAATTGGGATATAAAAGCCAGCAGGAAGCCCTGCGGGCGGCGGTGCTGCGGCAATTTCCGCGTTTAAGTCTGGGGTTTCAGCAGGCCAGCGACACGACCAATGTGCACACGACGGGATTCGGCGTCACGATTGACCTGCCCATCTTCGATCGCAATCAGGGGAATATTGCCATTGCGAAAGCGACGCGCAAGTTTCTTTATGACAGCTATATTGCCCGCGAATTTGCCGCCCGATCCGCTGTGGCCATGGCCTATTCCGATATTCATGCGTTGGGGGCGCAAATTGCAGCCAGCGATGCGGCGGTAAAAAGTCTGGCGGAGCTTGTGCAAACGTATCAGCAGGCGCTGAAGTTCGGCAATGTCGATATTGTCAGCTATTACACGGAAGTGGACCAATTAATTCAAAAGCGGATCAATGTCATTCAGCTTAAAAACCAACTTGAACGCAATCGTATTGCACTGGCTCTGGCCGCCGGCACGTATGTGCCGGAAATGCGATCCAACCGGGCACCTGCGCAACAAGGAGCAACCAAACCATGACTCGATCCATGATTAGACTATCCTGGGCATTTGTGCTTATTTCCGCACTGGGAATCGGCGTTGTAGTCTGGCGACAAACGGGTCCCAGGACCTTCGCGGCAAGTACGGCGCACGCACCGGCGAGCCACCAGCATCCACGGGTGATTGCCTATGTCAAAACCGTGCCCGTGCGCAGGCTGAATATCTCCGCTTCGGTGGTGGCTTATGGCACGGTTGTGGCGCGGGCCAGCTCCATTCGCAATGTAGCGGTTCCATTTAATGCGCAGGTGCTCCGCATTCTGGTGGCCGGGGGGCAGCACGTCAGAAAAAACGAACCGCTGCTGCAACTGGAATCAACGAATTCCGAGCTGCTGCTGCTGGCGCAGGCCCGGAGTTCGGCACTTTCCGCGGAAGAACAACTTGCCGAAGTCAAACAAAAATTTGCCTTGCATCTGGCTACACGGCAAAGCCTTCTGGCGGCCCGGCAGGCCCGGAAACTGGCACAGTTGAATTTAACAAACCTCAAAACGCTGGGGATCGGTGGGCCGCGTTTAATAAAAGCCCCCGCCGGCGGTGTGGTATCGAAGATACTTTCCGGACCTGGACAGATTGTTCTGCCCGGTGCCCCCCTTCTACAACTGGTGTCCTCTCGAAATATTGAAGTCCAGTTAGGCCTGGAACCGGAGGACTCCATAAAAGTACGGCGCGGGCAAGCCGTAGCGTTGACACCCGTAGGCGAACCGGCAACGCACCAAATTCTGGGCCGCATTTCCTTAATTACGCAGCGCGTCAATCCGCTGACCCGGCTGGTGGATGTGTTTGTCACGCCGCGGATACACTCGGGGCTGCTGCTGGGGCAGTATGTGGAAGGAAAATTAATTATCGCAAAAGCTACGGGACTGGTGGTTCCGCGGGCGGCAGTGTTACCGGTGGGAAATGCCCAGGAATTATTTACCGTGCGCAATGGCCGGGCGGTATTGCATCTGGTGCATATTGGATTAACCAATACGCGGTATGTGCAACTGCTTAACAGCAGCGTGACGGCGGGTGAGCCGGCGGTGGTTGTGGGTAATGCGGAATTAACCAACGGAATGGCGGTTACAGGGACGTTTAAGCCATGAATTTTAATCAATGGATTCATAAGCACACCCGGTCAGTGCTGTTTATCATGCTGGTTCTGGCAGTGGGCGGAGCCTTGGCCGCTCTGGGGCTGCCGGTGGCGCTATTTCCGCGGGTAAGCTTTCCGCGTATTGAAGTCTCGGTGGATTCCGGCGAACAACCGGCCCAACGGATGGCGGTAGCGGTGACTTACCCGGTGGAGCAAGCGGTGCGGTCCATCCCCGGTGTGCAATCGGTTCAAGCTCGTACCGGCCGAGGGTCATGTGAACTGAAAATTGGCTTCGCCTGGGGTTCCGACATGGCGCAAGCGCTGCTCGAGGTGGACTCCCAGATTAACGGCATTCTACCCCGACTGCCCGCCGAAACGAGCTTTCGCGCCAAACGCATGGACACCACCAACTTTCCGGTATTGGGATACAGCCTGACATCCTCCACGGTATCTCCCAGCCGCCTGCGCACGATTGCTAAATATCAGATTGAACCGGTGGTTTCCACTGTGCGCGGCGTAGCGCGGGTGCAGGTGCAGGGCGGGGCGATTCCGGAATATCATGTCATTGTTGATCCGGCCCGCCTGCAGGCCTTTAACATGACGCTGGCGGATGTTTCCCAAGCCCTTAGCGCGGCCAATGTACTTAGTGCGGTGGGCAAATTTGAAGACCATGACAAACTGTATCTGATTATTTCCAACACCAGCTACCGCAGCATCCGGCAGATTCAACAGGTCGTTCTCCGCACGGGTGCCAACGGGCTGGTTCGGCTGGGTGATGTGGCCACCGTTAAGCTTTCCACAAAGCCCCAATGGACGCGCGTGGATGCTGACGGACACCCCGCCGTGCTCCTACAGGTTTTTCAGCAGCCGGGCGGCAATACCGTGCGCATTGCCGCGGCCATCAAAAGAAAAATAGACAGTTTTAAGAAGAATCTTCCAGCGGGCATTGACATCGCGACGTGGTACAATCAAAGTCAGCTTATTCTGGCTTCGGCGGCATCGGTGCGGGATGCGGTACTCATTGGAATCCTTCTTGCGGTGGTGGTGCTGCTGCTATTTTTGCGCAACTGGAAAATTACGCTGATTGCCGCGCTGGTGGTGCCGGCGGTGCTCAGTTCCACCATTCTGCTTTTGTATCTGTTCCACATGACGTTTAATATCATGACGCTGGGCGGTATGGCGGCGGCGGTGGGGTTGATTATTGATGACGCCATTGTCATGGTGGAACACATTGTGCGGCGCACCCGTGGAGCCGCCGGTGACATGCGTGGGCGGGTGATTAAAGCCACGCGGGAATTTACCGGCCCTCTGGCCGGATCATCCACTTCCACGATGATTATTTTCGCGCCGCTGGCCTTCCTTTCCGGCGTCACGGGTGCGTTTTTTAAAGCCTTGTCGTTGACCATGGCGGCGAGCCTGCTGATTTCGTTTTTTATGGCTTGGCTGGCGGTTCCGGTGCTGGCCGCCGGTTTTCTCGATCAACGCGATGCCAACCAGCCTGAAGGCGGTAGAATCACCGCCTATCTTCATCGCGTCTATGGATGGATCATGGTGCGGATTCTTCGCGTGCCGGGGCTGGTGCTGGTGGTGCTGATCCCCATTCTGGTGCTGGGATTTGCCGCCTATAAGAATGTCGGAAGTGGTTTTATGCCCCACATGGACGAGGGGGGCTTTATTCTTAATTACGTGGCAAATCCAGGCACCTCCCCCACAGAGACCAATCGGCTGTTGCTGGAAGTGGAAAAAATAATTCTCGCTAATAAATATGTCGATACATTTTCACGCCGAACCGGATTACAACTCGGCGGCGGCACCACACGATCCTACACCGGTGATTTTTTTATCCGCCTCAAGGGATTTCCCAGACCCCCGATTGAGCAGATTATGACGGCGATTCGCCGACGAATCCGCCGACGCGTGCCGGGGCTGAAAATTGACACCGCCCAGATGATGCAGGACCTGATCGGGGATCTGACTGCGGTACCACAGCCCATTGAAATAAAAATTTTCTCGGACAGCGGCCCGATGCTGGATGCGCAGGCCCTGAAAGTGAAACGCGCCATATCGTCGATTCCCGGCGTGGTGGAAGTGCGCAGCGGCATTCAGATCGCGGGCGATGCGCTGCAGATTCGCGTGAATCGCATCAAAGCCGCCCTGCAGGGCATGACGGCCGGCGCGATTACCACCGCTTTACATCAGTATCTTTCCGGCACGGTGACCACGCGAATCCAACGTGGCCCGCAGATGATCGGCGTGCGCGTATGGGTTCCCCAGGCCGACCGCGCCACGGAACAGGATATCGACAACCTGCTGTTGCGCGCACCCGATGGACATTTATTTCCGCTCAAAGAGGTGGCGTCGATTGAAACACTCACCGGTCAGCAGGAGATATTCAGCGATAATCTCAAACGCATGATTGCCGTTACCGCCCGCATCAACGGCCGCGATATGGGTTCGACCGTTGCGGCGGTGCAGCAGGTGCTTAATAAACCGGGCATGTTTCCGCACGGGATGTATTATGCGATGGGCGGATTGTACAAACAGCAGCAAATCGCATTTAAGGGCCTCTTGGTGGTGATGATCGCCGCGGTTTTGCTGGTTTTTCTGGTGCTGCTATTTCTTTATGAACATTTCCGCGTGGCTTTGGCGATGCTGTCGATTCCGCTGTTGGCGCTATGCTGTGTATTTGTCGGACTGTGGATTACCCACACAGAACTCAACGTTTCTTCCATGATGGGCATGACCATGGTGGTGGGAATTGTGACGGAAGTCGGAATATTTTATTACTCGGAATACAACGATATGAGCGACGATACGCCCGTGCGAAAACGCCTGATTGACGCCGGGAAAAACCGCATGCGACCCATTGCCATGACAACCATTGCCGCGATTCTGGCACTTTTACCGCTGGCCTTGGGCCTGGGACAGGGATCACAAATGCAACAGCCTCTGGCCATTGCGATTATCACCGGCCTATGCGTGCAACTGCCGCTGACGCTGGTGATTCTGCCGGCGTTATTGGGAATTGTGCATCGCGTAAATGTTGCCTGGCCACCAGAAGCCGGTGCGAGTGTAAGACATTAGAAACTCGCGTCGACACTGAGCATGACATACGCCGCATTGGCAATTTGCGCTACCGCCTGTTCGTCCCGCGCGTCAAAGCCCTGGCTGAAGGCCTGATTGAAAGCGTACCCAGCGCCAATATTAATATTCACATGCCGATGCAGCGCAATGAGTTTAACTCCCGCCTGCACCCGACACTGCGTGAAAAACAAACGCTGATCTGATTGATAGCTACTGACATGAAACGCCCAGGAACCACTCTCGAATTCTGTGTACGCCGCCACGCCATGCAGAATCGTGTAGTCCGCCTCCGCGGTGCCGGCGTCAATGGGGAAGTAATTAATTTTGAGCCAAAGCCGGGGCAGAGCATTCCAGTCAATGTCTTCGTAGGGAAATCCAAAGGCATACTCCAGGCCCTTCTGTTGATGTTGCACTTCCACCGACGGCAAGGGAACATCCGGCATGAACTGCCGATTGCCGCTGTAATCCAAGGCCAGGTCCAGCTCGGTATCTTTCCCCAAGTCGTGCTGGGCGGTGATGCGTGCCATGCCGTAAATCGCGCTGGGGTCATTAAACGGGCTGTTGCCCGCGTATCCTGCACCAATCGCCACGCCCAGCCCCCATTGGCCGAATTGTCC
>JAKATV010000179.1 GCA_021818565.1 Planctomycetota bacterium | reverse complement strand
GTGGAACAACTAATCCATGATATATCCGCCAAAATTGCCGATCCGGAACTGGCGTGGATGTTTCAGAATTGTTTTCCCAATCCACTGGATACCACGGTGGAATTCAGTATGGTCGGCGGCAAACCGGATACCTTTGTGATCACCGGCGATATTCCGGCCATGTGGCTGCGCGATTCGATGTATCAGATGTGGCCCTATCTACCCCTGGCGCGGCATGATGCGCATCTGCGAACTATGATCCAGGGGGTTATTCACCGCATGGCTGATTGCGTGCTGATTTCACCCTATGCGGAAGCGTTTCTTAAAACAGTAACCCAGACTTCCCCATGGCGCAGCGACCATACACACATGGCTCCGGGAGTGTGGGAACATAAATGGGAAGTCGATTCTCCGTGTGCGGTGATCCGCCTGTCGCATGGTTACTGGCAGGCCACCGGCGATACGACTCCCTTTGATGCCAGGTGGCACAAGGCGATGGAGCGGATTGTGGAAACTTTTCATATACAACAACGCTTCAATGGCCCCGGTCCTTATCGTTTTCAGCGGGCGGCCTGGAACAGTACCGATACGTTACCCCGCGGGGGCATTGGTTTTCCCGCGTTGCCCAATGGCTTAATTTATACCATGTTCCGGCCGTCGGATGACGCCGTTATTTATCCCTTACATATACCGGATAATCTTTTGGCGGCGGTATCTTTGAATCAGTTGGCCAGCCTGTACCGGGCGTTGGGAACTCAGACCGCACGGATTAACGACTGTTCACAATTTGCGGCCACACTGCATCATGCCGCCGCGGAGTACGGAATCAGATCTCATACACGACTGGGGCGGGTGTACGCTTATGAGGTCGATGGTTTTGGCAATGCGGTATTCATGGATGATGCCAACTGGCCAAGTATACTTTCGCTGCCCTGGCTTGGCGTATGTTCTCAAAATGACCCGATTTACCAGGCCTCCAGGAACCTGGTATGGGGGCCGCATAATCCCTATTTTTATAAAGGCCAATTTGAAGGCATCGGCAGTATCCACACTCCCGATGAAAATGTGTGGCCAATGAGTTTGATTATGTATGGTCTGACGGCGGCCACGGGGGAAGAAGCTGCCTGGGCTTTGCGACAATTAAAACTCAGCAGTGCGGGGACCGGCTTTATTCATGAATCATTCGATAAAAACGATCCCCAAAAATTTACGCGCTCCTGGTTCGCCATGGCCAATGCCATGTTTGGAGAATTGGTTGTACAGACGGCCAAACGGTATCCGCACGTGCTGCAACAGCGGTTATAGAATCAATCATGCGCGCGGCATAATAAATTGGGTAATCGTTTACGTCTGCGAATATGCCGCCTCTGAGACTGCGGCCGAGGAGGGCGAGCACCGCCATGCGGGCAAGGTATAGGCGCAGTGTCTCACCGCGCATCAGAAATTTGAGATTTAAAATTTGAGCATGGTTACCAGTTACCGCAAAGCGTTGCGGTGTTCAGGTGGTGATATTTCTCCACTATGCCAACATAATAGCCGTTTTACACATAATGCGGTGAACGGTTACCCAATATATTTTCCCATGGTGGCGGTAGCGGTATGTTACCGCTCTTCGGCGTCGTCGCGCCAGTGATAGCTTTCGCTCTGGCTCCAGGTTGTGAAAATACGATTGAAGATTTCCACATCCGCAGTGGTGAGCTGTTGATTGCGGCGCTGCAGGACGATGCGGGCAATTTCCAGAGATTTTTCATATTCCAGGTGCGTAATGCCCGCGTCGGTTACCCAGGCGAAACTGGGAATGAATTTCGGGGGACGGCTGGTAAGAATATGACTGGCAAACCCGACCACAGAGCCGGTGCTGAGCATCGTGCCAATACCAAGTTTGGCATGATCGCCGATAACCGCTCCCATGAACTGCAGGCCGGTGATGCGTTCTTTTCCGCCGATCGGCACGCGCACAATACCGTAGGTGTTTTTTAAGTTGCTGGTAATGGTACCCGCACCGATATTCACCCAGGCGCCAACAAAGGTCTGTCCCATAAAACCCTCATGCTGCTTGTTGGCATATTCCTGGAAGGTGCTGCCGATAATTTCGCCGCCGATGCGGCATCCGGGACCAAAGGCGCAATTTTCGCGGATATCCGCGCCAGTGCGGATCACACATTCCGGGCCGATATAAACTGGTCCGGTAATCACACTGTTCGCGTGAATGATCGAACCACGATCCACAATTATCGGTCCACTGCGCGCATCAAGCACTGTGCCGGGCAGTATCTGCACTTCCGTACCAATGTACATATTTTCCGGGTTCAACAGATGCGCGCCAGGCATGGGTTCACTTAAATGGGCGGCGCCCCGACGTTGAAAATCGTCCAGCAGCATATCCTGCTGGTGGGTCAAAAGATTCCAGGGATAGCGAATCATTATCGCATCTATAAGGCCGGCATTAATGGTGGTAATCAATTTTTCCAGCACCCGGGACCGCACGATACGCTTGAGGTCCAGTTCCGCCAGTTTGGCCGGAGACAAATGCACCCATGTAAAATCTTCTCCGGTCATACCGGCGGTGTCCACCGGTGGATATTCAAAGGGCTGGGTCATTAACCAGCGGGCATTGATAAATACGGCGCTGCGGGCCAGGTCTATTTTGGGATTGACGGGAATGCGTAATACTTCGCGCATTTTGGACTTGATGGTATCGCGCACAATAATACCGCTGGGCGGGCGCGGCAGGTGGCGTAACATACGCTCCAGCAAAGTTTCCGCTCCGCAACGTAATAATGCAGCGGGACGGGTATAAGTCAGTGGATAAAGATCTTCCAACCGAAAATCTTCCAGGATATAAATGGGTGGCTGGGGAGATTGCAAATCCATGGCAAGCCCTGTTATCGAATACCATTCCGGGTCGGATTTCATTGCCGACTCCGGAGCCTATCATCTTATAGTATCGGAAAATAATGATCCATGCGCATAAAAATTCAGCCAACTATATTATTGGGAGTGCGTGACACTTTACGTCCGTGGCTCAAATTGCCATATTCCCCACGCCGCTGCGGGTGGAACCCTGTGTCCGGTATTACACGAGCACCAGGGCCATGGTTGCTCGCCTCAGAGCCATCTCGGCGGTATTCAGGCTTAATTCCCGATTTGCTATTTATTCCACCGTCTGATCATCGGGGACCGGGGTATCGGAGTCGAAATTAGATTTTTTCCGGCCGGTTACGATGGTCGCCAAAACCAGGCCCAGCAGATACAGCAGAACCAGAGGCACAAAAATACTGGAAAAAGTGACAATATCCGGTGTTGGCGCCAGCAGAGCCGATAAGACCGCCAGAATCAGAACCGCATAGCGCCACATTTGTCCGAATTTCCGGGCCGACATAACGCCTATCTGCGCCAGGACCATCATAACCATGGGCAATTCAAAGGCCAGACCGAATACCAGCGCCATGATGGTTACAAAACCCAGATAATCATGCAGCATGGCCAGTGGAGCAAATAGAGAATCGGCAGGCTGGGCGTTGAGCGCCAGAATTCGACCTTCGGCATGAATCAGCAATCGGCCCTGCACGGCGTTATACCACAAGGCGATATGATGTTTGGGAAAATGTGTCGGATTGCTCCGCACCATCGGTATAAGGAGAGGCGACACCTGATTACCGGTGGGAAGTTTGGCCCAGCTGTTTACTTCCAATTGTTTTCCGTAGATCATATTTTCAATGGCATTGGGCTGTAAATGCGGCATGGGTACCTGCTGATTAAATGCCAGAAAAAACTTAAGCATGATCGGCAAAACCAGCAGAAAAAAGAACGCGACGCCCAGTATAAACAAAAAGATACTCGGTCCGATATAGCGGTATACCAGAGACCGTTCGCGCCGGTAAAGGCCCGCCGCTACAAAAAGCCAGAATTGATAAATAATCCACGGGCTGGCCAGCAGCAATCCCGCCTTGATGCCCAGCATCAGGTACATGATGACATTGCCGGCCGGTTTATTATACAGCAGAGATTGCGGGTACCCCGAATACCGCAGAGCCAGAAGATAAGGCTGGAACAGAAAATCAATAATATTATTGGCGAACAGCGTGCAAATCACAATGCCGACCGCTGCTCCCAGCAAAGACAGAATCAGCCGTTTGCGCAAATCATCGAGATGATCGCCAAACGACATGGCGGGCATCGACTCCTCTTCCTCCGGAGCCTGTGTTATTCTGGCTAAAAAATGTCGCCATAACGCCATGGTGTTCACATCCGTCCGGTTTTACCGCGTCTTTCCATTCTTAACGGATAACGCATTTTCCACAATTTTTCCATCTCGCAGAGTCACAATTCGATCCGCCTGTGCGGCGATATTGATATCGTGCGTCACCAGCAGAATACTTTGGCCCCCCTGGTGGTGCAATCCCGTCAAAACGTCCAGAATCGTCTGTCCCGTCTTGGGGTCCAGATTTCCCGTTGGTTCATCCGCCAACACCAGGGCCGGCTCGTTAATCAGCGCCCGGGCGATGGCCACGCGCTGCCGCTCCCCACCAGAAAGTTGGGACGGCCGATGGCGCAGGCGATTCCGTAATCCTAATTGTTCCAACAAATCCAAAGCCCGGTGCTTGCAGGGGCGGGCGCGAATTAAAGCTTTATACCAGGGCGCCCGCACCATAGCCGGCAGCATCACATTTTCCAGAACGCTCAATTCCGGCAGTAAATGATACAGTTGAAATACGAACCCGAACGCAACATTGCGTAAGCGGTGGCGAGCGTGGCGGGACATGCGGCTTATATCCTGCCCCCGGAACATGATCGATCCGGCGTCCGCGGATTCCAAGGCCCCGGCAATATGCAACAGCGTACTTTTGCCGGACCCGGATGCGCCTACCAGGGCCACAAATTCCCCCTCATGGATGATCAGTCCCGCCCCGTGAAGCACCTGGACTTCCGTCGGCCCAAGGTGAAAGGTTTTATCAATTTGGCGCAATTCCAGAAGTGGTTTGCGGCTCTGTAAACCGGATTGGATCGCGGGATCATTCATAACGCAGCGCCTCCACCGGATCCTGCCGGGCGGCCAGAATGGCCGGAATCAGCGCCCCCAGCAACCCCGCCAGAACAGCGAAAATGACGATCCATGAGACGGCATGCGGATCAATCTGATCAGGAATTCTGGAAAAAACGTAAATTTTACGGTTCCAGATGGAAATGCCGAATATCCGCCATAATATGTGATCGTGTATCCAATTATCATTACGCACAAACCAGACCCCGGTGAGCAACCCCAGCAGCGCCCCGGCGGAACTGATCAACATGCCGTAGAGAATAAAAATCACGCCCAGTCCTTCTTCGCTGCCGCCGATGGCTTTGATGATGCCTATGTCGCGTGTCTTATCCCTTACCAGCATGTAAAAAATCAGGAAAATGACAATGACCACCACCAGACTCATCAATCCCAGCAGAAACGTGATCATATTTCGCTCGTTATCCACCGCCCGGATATATTGCGCCTGCACCTGATCCCAGGTGCGCACGCGCAGGCCGGCGATTTCCATCTGCGGGTGCAACAATTCCAAGTGATGAACCACACGGGCAATGGCCTGGCGGGCGGCCAGAATACTGCGCTCGCTGGAATCATGCCGCACCAGCACCTGAATTTCGCTGCATCGGGGCGGACGGGTGCCGCCATTAAGCAAATCCTGTCTTTGCATAAACGCCATTTTCTGGGCCGCATGAAAGGGAATGTAGACCGTTTTGGAATCCACCGCGTACACGCGGGTACGGGAATCATCCACAATGACGAACCGTCGGCTCTGCGGTTGCGCCAGCGTCGCTTTAATCGTCACGGGAACTACGGTAATAATCACCGGCGAAAAACGCACCCATGGCGGACGGTGATAATGTCCGAAACGATCGCGCCGATACAACCCCAAATCCACACCGATCACACAGCCGTTCTTCGGTTCATCCGCGGCGATCATGTAACGCTCGGCGGCCTGCGGCGGCGGTTTGAATGTCGGTACCTTCGGTACCAGCGCGGCACGCAGGGCGGCAGCATTGGCGAAGGTGGTATTCGGAAGTTTCTGCACCATGCGCAGGTCACGGTCCGCCCGATTCTCCCTGTAAACCGCCTGCTGGTAATCTTCATGCGTTATGACCTGCCAATGGCGGCGGATCGATGCCAACCATGCCGTCGGGGGAATGGGTTTAAGATGTGCAAACGCCTGCTGCCTGGCATTTTCCACTTTGGCCGCCGCCAGTAAACGCTGTCGGGCATACGCCAGTAAATTTGCACGGGTGGTCGGAAAGCCGACCCCTCGTAAATCCTGCACTGCCTGCATCGGAGCTTGGTATTGCCAGAACAGGCTGCTTCCGAAGGAACTGACCCTGGATTCACTGGCCGCTTCCACACCCATGACCTCTACCCCGGTATTCACCTGGTTTTCAGGAAGATTAAATAGTCCGTAAGCACTGATTACCGGCGTACTGGCTTTTACCTGCGGAAGCAGCGCCAATTGTTGTTGAATCTGCCGGTAATACGGAAAACCCGCCATGGAATCGCTTTGGATAACCACATCCCCCATCAGGGATCGGCCCGCATCCCGCACCCGATTGACGAAGCCCGTCATAATGCTGTTGACGATAATGAGCATCATCACACATAACCACACCGCCAGCACGGGAAACAGGACAATTCCCTTGCGTGTGAGATAACGGAAACAAAGAAAGAATTTATACATCAGTATTTCAGGAAAGTAACCGCGGATACCGGTCGCGGATTCAATATCCACATCCTTATTATTCAGGCGCCCGGTGACGGCTCCGGCGTGTCCGTCGCGTCAACGCTCCGCGACTTGAGCAACGGAAACAGTACCACATCGCGAATGCTGGTTTGGCTGGTCAGCAGCATTACCAGCCGGTCAATTCCGATGCCCAGCCCGCCCGCCGGCGGCATGCCGTGGCACAAGGCGGTAATGAAATCATGATCCATGCGGGCCATGGAATCCTCAGCCTTCAACCCGGCGAGCTGGGCTGAAAATGTTTCATACTGTATCAGGGGGTCATTAAGTTCGGTATAGGCATTGGCCAATTCCATGCCCGCAACGTAAAGCTCAAACCGCTCGGCCAGATGAGACTTCCCGGTTTTGCGTTTCGTCAACGGGCACAAGCCGGCGGGGTAATCATATACAAACACCGGATGCGTGCGGTCCTGGAGCGTTGGTTCGGCCAGGCGTTCAAATAACTGGCCCACCAGCACATCATGGTCCATCTTGACCGCATCCGGAAGGCCATGCTGCGCCGCGATCTGCCGCACCGCATGGTCATCGGTCATGTCCGCACCCACATGCCGGGTAAACAGTTCCCCATAACTGATACGTTCAAATGGCGCTGTAAAATCAATAAGCCGGTCCCCAAAAGGTAATTTGATCCGCGCGTCCGGCGCGGCGGGCTTATGGAGTGCGGCATACCGGGCCGCGGCCAGAGAGGCCAACAAGGTTTCCGTAAGTTCCATCATCCCGGCCAGATCGCTGTAAGCCTGATACAATTCCAGCATGGTGAATTCAGGATTATGGCGCGTATCCAGGCCTTCATTGCGAAAATTCCGGTTGATTTCATACACGCGTTCCATTCCCCCGACCAGCAGCCGTTTAAGAAACAACTCCGGGCTGATACGCATATATAAGTCAATATCCAAGGCATTATGATGGGTAATAAAAGGCCGCGCTGCGGCGCCACCGGGAATCGCCTGCATCATCGGCGTTTCCACTTCGACAAATTGCCGCGCCGCCAGAAATTCACGGATGGATTGTATGATTCTTGAACGCGCCAGGAATATATCCAGCGATTCCGTATTGGCCGCTAAATCCAGATACCGCCGGCGATAACGCAATTCCGTATCCGCCAAACCATGAAATTTTTCCGGCGGCGGCAGCAGTGCTTTGCTCACCAGACCGATATGATCCGCCCAAATGGTAATTTCACCGGTTTTGGTATGGCCTACTTTGCCGGAAAACCAAGCAAGGTCACCCAATTCCAGGAGTTTAGCCTGTTCCCATGCGACCGAAAGAAATTGCCTCGCCAGGCCGATTTGAATCGACCCCGTCCAGTCGCTGATGGTAATGAAAATGAGTTTGCCGATATCCCGTAACAGCGTAATTCGGCCCGCGACTTTGGCCTCCGGTCCACCGTCATGCGGCGTTTCCGAGGTATGCAATGTACGCGCCGTCGCGGTGGAAATAAGGCCATCCACACGTGATCCAAACGGATCGACCCCCATGGCCCGCCATTTCTCCAGCCGCGTAAGCCGAAACTTGAACTCTGGATTCTCTGATTGCAGCATATTTCCTCGCCGAATTCCAACCAAGCCCATTATTGTATCCGTCAATTGAATCTATGCCACAATCCGTTGGCTTCTTCGCAGCGGAGGGGCATTTTTATGCTACACATTTCCCTAAAAATCCACACCATTTGGAATCTGTGGCCTCTATCCCATGATCGTAGCCGTTCACGAAAGAACGCCTGGACAGGCTGGAAGTCTGCTTTGGGGTACATCGGAACCACTACAACTTTAGCTCGTCGGCATGGCCGTGAACTGGTATGAAATTTAAGAAAAGCTATCGGCCACCACGGTAGCAGTACCTGAACCGGTGCCACTGCTTATACTGGCTGCTGGTTTGACGATACTGTTGTTGGTTCGTCGGCGCGAAGCCTGAAATGCGGCATGGCCATTCGCGCCAGTGGCCTGACCGATGGCCCAGTGTTGTAAAGAAATAGAAATGTCACCCTATTAACCGATTTAGAAATGTCACCCTGACATCGATACTCCAACGGTGTGGCGGGCCGGCGTAGGCGCAGGGAGGGGCGAAGCTCCGACCGCAGCCGGAGCCGGGCCGCCACGCCGCCGACCACGCCCGGACGCACGGCCCACACCACCCCTTGCTGTCCAGCCCCCATTTATGACTCCACTTATACGTATATGTTTAGAACACATTAACATATATACATCCAATACTATCTGACGTTCGGTTGGTCGCTGGAACATCCATGGGATCGCGTCCCTCTACCCGCATTGCCTCCCGAGGGAGGAGAGCTGCAAGGCCGGGTGGAGGTGCGGGGGCGGGTGGAAGAAACCGCCCCCGCGATCCGCACCGCAAACTCGTCGGGCGGTACGGTATGGCAGACTCGAATGTGGACGCCGCCGGTTGTATTCCCCACAATACCGTTGGCAAAACGCCTGTGCATGCGATGCGGTCCCAAATGTTTCCATGTCCAGACATTCCCATCGCAACGTCCCGTTAAACCTCTCCTTGATCCCGTTTGGCCACGGGCTGCCGGGATCAATGTGGCGACAGGTCACACCCGCCTCCTTGAACCGACGCTTCAGGGCCTTGGCCATAAACTCCCGACCATTGTCCGATCGCACGTACTGCGGGGCACCGTAACTCCGGAACAGTCGCAGGAGGGTCTGAGCCACCGCCGTGGCCTTGAGGCTATGGGTCATCTCCACCGCCAGGGCCTGCCGGGTGTACTGATCTTCCACCGTGAGAATTTTCAGATTCCGGCCATTCTCCAGGGCATCCAAGATGAAATCATACGCCCATACGTGGTTGGGATATTCCGCACGGCAAGGGATGCGGACGCTCTGTCCACCACGTTGGTGCAATTTCCCGCGGGACAGCGTAAGACCGTACTTCCCACACCTTCGCCGAACTCTCTTCACGTTGAGCTTCTCCTTGCTGCGGTCTTGTCGTATCCACTGACGCACCACCATCTGGTGCAGCATCCGGCAGCCGTAACGTGGATAACGCCTGCCCAGATCACATAACAGCCGTACCAGCTTCAAATAAATCTTTCGCCTTTCGGTTCATACGCCTGCCAACGCCGACGGATGCCCACCGGTTCACACGCCCGACGCCGGGATAACTTCCGCCGTTCCAGAAAAGCCACCGCCCGCCGACGTTCCGGGGCGGCGGTTACTTTTTTTGTAAGAACTCCTTAAGGCCCAGTGCATGATTAACTTTGTGTTTTTCCTTTGCCATCCCAGCCCACCAGCCGTGGGTTTCCACCGCACGGTTGTATCACCCCGGCGGAATTGTTTTTGCGCAGGCCCCAAGCCCATCGACCTCCAGGTCTCGTTCCGCCAGCAGACGCTGGAGCCGCACGTTATCCTGCTCCAGTTCACGCCGCCGCTTTACCGCCGCTTCCGACATCTGGCCGAACCTTCGCCGCCACGCGTAAAACGTCACGTCACGGATCCCATGCCTCCAGCACAATGCCACAATCATCTTATCGCCCGCATCCGCTTCCCGCAGTATCGATACCATCTTTTCTTCACAAACCGCTTCCTGGTCCTATAGCTTCCGATCCTTTCTTGACCGATAGTCTATACCAACCACGACTGTCATTTCAGGGGCACAGGACACTTCCTCCACGGATGATCCACACCCGGCTTCCATACCCGACGATTGATCACCAACGGCTTTTCACTTGCCGTTTTCGGACGAACCGTGAGTTTCCGGTACTCCAGCTTCCGGCCCTGGTAACACACCTGCAACTCTCCGCTTCCCAATTGCTTCACCACCACCTGCTTGCCCGCCAACGCCAAGTCCGCATGCACCGCCGGTATTTGCAGCCATTGGTTCCGCCAACGAATACACCAATCCCGACCTACCACCCGGCGCTCCTGTACGCACAGGATTTCTGCCAAGTTCAAATCCGGTGGCAACACCCGATGCAGGTCGTTCTCACGCCGCGGCTTTACCGCATACCGCCGGTTCAAATCCTCCAGAAAACACTTCTCTAATAAGGCGTTGCCCTGGGCCATGTCCGATATGTTCCGCAGCCGCATCTCCTTGACCAGACGATCCTGAAATACCGCATGCCGACGCTCTACCCGCCCCTTGGCCTGCGGACTGCGAGCACAGATCAACTCCACCTGCAACTCCTTCATCGCCCGCCCAAACTGCGTGGGTTCTTCAGGATGTTCCTCATCACGATATATGCTGTGCCGATCCACGTACACACTCCGGGGAACTCCATGCTTCTTCACCCACCGACCCAATACGTCCATCGCCGCCATCGTCGTCTCCGCAGGGTAAAATCGCGCGTAGGTCTGATTGCTGGCATCGTCGACTAATACCATCATCACACACCACCCCGATCGCCCCTCAAACCAATCATGATGCGATCCATCCATCTGTATCATGCTCCCAAAGCTGGCACGCCGTTCCCGCCGCATCCGATGCTTCCCACGCCGCCGACGCGGTTGCCACAGCTGCCGCTGCTTGAGCAACGACACCAATGTATCCGGGCTGATTGCCAGCCCGTCTTCCGAGAGCTTCTCGCACGCCAGCGTTGGGCCAAAATCGGAGTACCGCTCCTGATAACGCTTCACAATCCGCTCACGCAAGGATTCCTCCAGCCGTCGATTACTCGCCCGGCCACGGGACCGGTGGATCAACCCCGCCGCGCCTTGCTGGCGATACCGCTTCCATAGACGACGCGCCTGCCGCAGCGATACACACATCAGTACCGCTGAAGATACCACCGTCACCTCGTTGCGTTCGATCCGATGCATCGCATCCAGACGAACCCGCTCTTTTGCCGACATAAGTAAGTTTTCCATTCCGCCTGGTATACACCAGACCTAAGGGTGACACTTCTATTTCGGCTAAGGGGTGACATTTCTACTTCGGTACAACAATGTCCGGATTCGCCACAGTAC
>JAKATV010000035.1 GCA_021818565.1 Planctomycetota bacterium | reverse complement strand
TGCCACGCGGTTGTCAGGCCGATGACGCCGCCGCCAATAACTAGAACATCCGTTGCACCATCGACCATTATCCGTCTCCTGAAAGCCTGCTTATCAGATTTCTTAAGTCCTACCAATCGGTTTCCCGCTCGTGCGCGCCATAGTGAATGTCTCTATCCCGTCGGCTTTTCACTACGCCGGGGCCGGGCGGGCCGCGCGGCAGAATTCATTTCTGGCATTTCATCCTGATTTTCATAATTGAGCCATATTTGCATCCCCTGGTATATTATTTCAATGCCCATCGTTCGCCCCATGGGGATATAAAGCCCGGCATCCGCGGGTCGGTATTTATGGTAAGTCACCAAGGCCGCAACTTCCTCAACGGGAAAAGTTTCCTTTTCAAGGTATCCCGCCACGCCCAGATCGCACACTTGCACCCACGTGGAAAGATGCCGATTAACTTCCGATTTCTGAACCTCCGGGAAAGCCAGAATCCATCCCGGGCCGGCCACAAACGCAGCAATCCAGTTTTTGGTTTTACCCGGCTGGAAAATTAAATATTTCCATTCGTCCATGTTATGAACTTGCGTCAGTTTTCCCTCATTCAGCTTATCAGCGAGATCCAGTTTGCGTTTGAACTCCGCCGCCAGGCGGAAATCCATGCGTGACGCCGCCTGGCGGATTTGGGCTTCCTGTTGTTCAAACCATTGGTTTCGCGCGTCCGGGGAATCCGCAAGAAAATGGCCGGCGGCGGCTATTTGGCCCTGATATTCCGTCAAAGAAGTTGTGCCATCACAGGGAGCGTGGCATTTGCCAAGTTCTTTGTAGGCACACGGTGTCCCATGCGGAGCCTGCCGGAGTATGTCGTAATACCGGCATAGATCAAATAAATCTTCCATGGATTCCATCAGTTCCCGTGCCCCGCGCCGCGAAAGCAACGGTCCCACACACATTGCCGGTGCGTCGCAAAGCTCGGCGGAAATTTGAAACTGCGGAAAATCCACCGTCGGATTCAATGTGACAAACCAGGCGGGTTTCCAAGCTAGCATGGCGGCATAGCGTGTCGGGAATAACGATCGAACAGTGCGGTAGTACCACCAGCTTGCGGCAAATGCGCTACCGACACATCGATAGCGCACGGTTTCGACAAATTCCGCGTAATTTAAGCGATTCCTTCTTGACTCCGCTTCGCCGGCGATGCGATTTTGGAGTGCTTTGCGTAAATTCGCCGTGGTAGCCGCAATAATAGGAACTCCCTGCGGAGATAAACACGCATAGACGGCGGGTTTTGCGGGAATTGCGGCAAAGCCGTCCGGCGTAGACTTTTCCCGCGACATACGTGGCTCTTCGGACGGATGTCCATCCAGGGCTGCGGAAACGTCATCGGGTGTCGCGCCAGTCGCATTGTTCACCAGGTCGGCAATGCAGGCAACCTCCGGCAGAAGATCAGAGATTGTTTCCACCATGTCGGGCATTGATACGCTCTAAAACGCTTGCACAGGATATTTCACACCGGCATGCCGGTAATCACGGCTTCAAAAACCAGGGTACCGTTACAGATGCCCTGACAGTTCGCGATGATCCGGCGGCGTGAAATATCCGCCGCCTGAGCAATCAAATACAGTGAACTCGGCGGCACGACCGTTCCACGGAAGCGCACAGTATCCGCCTTGGCAAAGCCCATGAATTCAATTTCAGGGATGGTTTTTCGGGCCATAAAAGAACACAACTGAGCCGCCGCTTCCACCATTAAAACGCCGGGCATCAGGGGGCGTCCGGGGATGTGGCCGCGCGCCCAAAACTCATTTTCCTGAAGATGCTTAACACCAATGACAGTGGTAGCGGCGTAATCGATATGAATAATCGCGGAGAGCTGCTCCATTTCAAATCGCTGTGGGTTAATTTTACGAATCTCTTCCAGAGAGAATTCTTCTTTATGCAAATCAAGTTGGCTTAAATCATAGAGTATTGATGGAGCCATGAGAGTACACTTTCCTTTCTTATCGCAATCGCCGAGTCACTGCACCGATCCTTAGATGGAATTTTCCACGTCGCAATCCCAAACCGTACCGGCGCAAAGCGACCACAACCCGCACGCTGCTTTTCCCAACTCATGCGATCAGGCCGCAAGTACAGAACGAATGTTATAGACGTGACCGGCGTTGGCAGCAAGCTCACAGCATTGTTGCAAAGAATTTAGAAATTGTTACAGTAGTCATCAACAGGTGTTCGCCGGTGTAGGTGAATGAAAAGGGAAGGCGGTTAAATTCCGCCGCGGACGCGCCGCTGTATAGGGCAGTTATCGCGTCAGGTCACTGGATATGGTTCAACCGGCTCTCGCCGGGAAAAGCGGTAAAATCATGACACCGCATGAGCCAATCAATCCGGGAAGACACTGACGCCACCACGCCCTGAGCCAGAAGACCTGCCTGTTGAGTATATGCCGGTCCTCGCGAGATGGGACATTGGGCGTTGTATGTGCTGTATTGAATTGCTGATTTTGGATGATTGCTGACGCGCCCGCGTCGGCACGGTAATTCGCCGCTGCGTACGAGCGGATGAATTTCCACAATTTCCAGAACCGCCGATTCCAATTCTCAACATCCGACATTTCCAAAGCCCCGTGGGACCCGACATCGCTATGTTCCACAACCGGCTTTGCGGTCCGCGCCGCAAAGCGACAGGGAGTTTATTCCATGAAGCGTTTTATTTTCACAACAGGGGTTCTATTGTCTGCGGGGGTTGGCCTGTTAAACTCCCAAATAGTCCACGCAAGTGCGGTTCCGGATACCGCATCGTCGATATTCAATTACAATTCCGGCAATTTAAGTGGCTCATTGCCCAACGACTTTACAAGTTCTTCCAATAATGACACGAACACCGCTGATGCAACTGGCGCGTTGGGAGCGCTGACCACAACCTCCGGCGGCTACGGTTACAACGTTTTTGCCAGCCAGTATAACGCGAGTCAACTCGCGTTCGTCGGCGGCGGCGGCACGATCAGCCTTGTACTTAAGACGCCGGTTGCCGGTAACGGGTATCTTGGCATTTTTACCAGCGCGGCATTTAATTTAGGCAATCCATCGGCAGGCGGCGCGCAACCGCAAGCCGGCCCCTACACCGCTGGAACATCGCCTTCGATATCCGAATATTCTGCGCTTTCCCAAGCCAACATCTCCGTCGGATATCAACCGACCGGTGGGAATACAGTTCCCGCGCTAACCAGTCTGGCGGGCGGTGCCACAATTTCACTGGATGTCCCATCTAACTACTACACGGACACCCCCTTGTCCGTGGCATCCGCCGGCGGCTATGTAATTGTCGGCAATGGAACGACTATCGCCAACCAGTCCATTCCATATTATTTCGCTCCCAGCAATGCCGAAATGGCCGCCGGCGAATTCGACTCGTTGCACCCGCTGGCCAATGAGGACTCGACGGCGATTGAAAAGAGTTTCAACGGCGGAGCCGGCGGAACATGGATTCCCTTGGACGGCAGCTCCTCCAGCCTTGTAAATTTTATTCAGTTCTCAGTTCCGTCCGGCGACGCTTTGATTCTTGATTCGGTCTCGGCCGTGTCAGTTGTACCGGAACCTACCCCACTGATGATATTTATTTTCGGGGTCGCGATGTTGCCACTAGTGCGCCGTCGCCGTTTTAACCGCGTGTCCATGCCGACGGAGGATACCCGATGAAGCGCAAGGGCTTTTCTCTGCTGGAACTGCTGGTAGTCACGGCCATCATCGCGGTACTGATTGCTGTATTGTTGCCCGCTCTGGCGATGGCCCAGCAAGCCGCGCAAAGCACGGTTTGCCTGAACAATCTCCGCCAGCTTGGCCTCATGGCCGACGTATACACCTCGGAGAATAAAGGCTATTACCCACCGGCTTATTACGGTAGCGGCAATGTGTTGAACTGGGCGTTTAATGTTCAGAACGGCAAGTATGCACCGGGGATTTTATGGATGGGCCAGACCACCAATCTGGAGGTCATGGTCTGCCCGGCGGTAAGTCAAACTCCCGCAGCCGGCCAGATTTGCCTGGGATACAACTACAATACCAGTTACATCGGCCACGGGGCCTTGGAAGATCCCGGCGGAAAGATGATGCCGCCGGCAGCGGTTACGGCAGTGTCTACCCCGGCTGTGTGCGCTTTATTTGGCGATGGTGGATACTACAATGGAATCAACTATTTTATGCGTTCACCCGTGCGATTGAACCCGGTCCCACCGGGTGCCGATTTCGTCAGCGACGCCGAGCGTGCCGCGGGCACACAGGCATTTCGGCATCTTGGAGGGACCAATGTTGTCTACTGCGACGGCCATGCCGCGACGCAATTTCATCGGTTTACCGTGACCCAGCCCACCGCTGTTCCCGTAGGTGCCGGCACGGGATTTTTGTCCGCCGATAATTCGGCATATCAAACCAATCCGCCATGACCGGCACCAGCGCGTTGCGCTTTCTTTTTTTTCAGTCATGCGGTATGGATATTAATTATGGTTGAACGGCTGGTAATAAAGGTAAAGCATTGGCTTGATCCCGTCGCACAGGAGCGGCTGGAAGACATGGGCTTTTTTCGTGAAGGTCCCAGAAACAGCTCGTGGACGTGCTATTGTGATGCGTCTGACGTGCAGCATATATCGCATTGGCTCAAACAGAGACATGTGAGCTTTGAAATTAGACCGGCGGATGGTGTGGGGGAATTGACAAAATATCCACGCCTCAGTGATTTACTGGTGGATAAAAGCGGCGGCGGCCCCACGCACTGTGCGCTGTGCGGAGCGCATAATGTATTTTGCCGACAATGGGTGCAGGGAGATGATGCCGATAACATTGATTATCCTTCTCCGATTCGCTTTTATATGTGCGGCAAATGCGTTCGTACACGTATGCAGCCGCACCCGCGCTTATATGCTCCGGCCGATGACAGGCTTTAATCGGAGCGTCTGGACGCGTCTAGCGTCGCATAACTAAATTTTTAAAAAAATTATTGCGCCCTGGTTCGGGCGTTTGTCCGATAGTAACTCGTGATGAATACGCAGACTCAAACAATTTGTGATTCGAAAGTGTTGCTGATGTTCGCGGCCTTAAAACCCGAAACAGAAGCTGTGCAATCCGCGGTAGACCGCTGGACGCATGATTGCCCGTCCGTAGCGCGGTCCAATTCTTATGACACAATTAAGGTTGAGAGTATCGGAATGCGCGGCACACGCCTGCGCGAGGTACTGCCTCGGTATGCGCATCATCGCGTGGCCGGGGTTATTGTCGCCGGGGTAGCCGGGGCGTTGGCACCGGACTTGGCGATTGGAGATCTGGTTATTGATACAAGTTCCACCGACGCCGAGCGTGTGGCGGAATTCATGAACGCGATGTCCAGTCAGCGGCCCGTGCGCATTGGCCCTATTTATACCGCCAAGGAATTGGTCGGCTCCGTGAGAGCCAAGAAACAACTTTACAAGGATACCAAAGCCATTGCTGTAGATATGGAGAATTCCTATACCCGGCAACTTGCGGACCGGCGAAAGGTACCATGGCTGGGGATTCGGGCGATCAGCGATACGGCCTTTGAAAATGTTTCTTCACAAGTAATACATTTTGTGGATGGTTCGGGAACTGTACGGCCATGGGACCTGACATTAAGCCTGGCCAGAAAACCAATGCTTATTCCGCAGCTTATCCGTCTGGGGCGAAACACGCAGTCCGCAACCAAGCACCTGTCCGACGCCATTGGAGCCGTTATCCGCAGCGGCTGGCCATTCCAATAAAGATATTACGGGGCGTGTTTAACGGCATACTCGATTACATTGGTTGCCAGAGCTACCGCCGAATGCGGCGTATAGCCCGATATTCCCCACGTTTTTACGCCCAGCAGGCCGGATGTTACATCATCGGGTGAAAAGACCAACACCCACCTTCCGGCGCGTTTAATGCCCAACAACTCCGGTTTATTTTTTGCACCGTACACGTCCATGTAATAGCGCCGATAGCGCACGTGTTTAATATCCGTGCCGCCGGGCATCGTACCGCGATAAATTGAGCAGCTTTGCGGTAATTTACTTAGCACAGCTTTCGGATACAACTGCAGTGCCAATTTGGAAAACGAATCCGTAAACTGCTGGTGACCTCCTGCCGCGTCGCCAAATAACATGCCGCCGTGATTGAGATATTTCCGCAATGCCGCAACCTGCGCGGCCGTGAAGGCAAATTTTCCTGTACCCGTCATATCCAGCAGGGGTAACTTACGGGCATTGAGTTTGGCGGCGGTAACGTTAGAAATATTGATTTGTGTTTGGGCGTTGGCATGGGCCAATAAGGCCATCCGAGGCCAAGCCCCCGGCTCCGGATTCCAATTACCGTTATATTTCAACCGCCCCACTTCAATTGTACGGGCCGGCGCGGCCGCAGTCGTCGGTACCACCGGTGAATGCAATCGGTCTGCGAGGTATCCCTTACCGGTGGCGTATAAATACAGATTCATCGGAAATTCCCAATATTTCTTTTGCGCAAAAGCTCTGCGTTCCCACACCGCTCCCATATCCTCCGGACTAATCACCCACACATCCCGCACGCCATTGGATATCGCCAGCATGTTAAAATACATGTGATACCACGGCTGCATGGTCAACAGCATGCTTTTCGTCGTCAGACGATGAAATTCATATTTGTTATTCATAACTTCCCGGCCATATTTCAGCATGGCCCGTTGAAATTTCAGCGAAGAGCCGTCACAGGAACAAAATACCATGCCACCGGCATTGATATAGGCCCGCAACTCGGCGATTTGTGGGGTGCTAAATTTAGGATCGTCATGCCCAGTGATGATCAGGATCGGACAATTAAGCCAATTGCTTACCGGCGAGTTGAAATTTACCACTTGCCAATTCAACGGCGTTTCAGTGCTCGTGCTGATCCAGGATGTGATATTGGCAACATCCCGCTGTCGCGTGTTCCATGGGCCATAGAAACTCTTGTTATATTGCAGCTTGTTCATGAACACCGGATTTAAGCCGCGATCCAGAATCAATAATGCGTACGCTGTCGCGATAACCGAAGCAAAGCTGTTATTCGGAGCTGAAATTTTTGGATTCGGATTAAAGTACGTGACAAAATGAGGGGTCCACGAGCCATCAGAATGCTGCTTAGCCAGAAGCGTTTTTACATAATCATTGTACCAGTTATGGCCGCCAAAATATTGCAGGCCCGAGGCCAGACCCACGCGTTCATAACAGTACATGGCATATTGGTCAGTTATGTTTGGATCAAAGTTCTTATTGATCCAATTCAGGCCTGCCAGAACATTGCGATCCACAACGGGATGAATTCCAACATGTCGCGCCCCGACAAATTCATCACTGATCAGCAGGCTGGCCACACCGGCGGGAGTAAAGGTCATCATGCGGCCCGGCAGTTGGGCGGTCATAGAAGGAGTTTGCGCCTGACCAGCGTACCCCCAGGATCCATTGATGAATTGGCCGCGCCGCCAATGCGACGCCGCTTCAAGCCAATAACGGGCGGGAATTGGCAGCCCGGTGTGCGCTGCGGCCCACATTCCTAACACCCCATATTGTGTGTTCGAGTTATCGCACCAGTCCGCTTCTCCGGTGGGAAACCGTTTATCATAGGCTGGTGTACCCCAGGCATAGGCATATCCGCCGCCTTGGTGCATACTGCGAAACAGGTAATTGGCATCCCAGCGCAGTGTCGCATTGTAGGCCTCACGCCGCGGCAATAGGGCGAGTGCATTAGCCTGGAACGATGCGGCGTAGGTTGTATTGTTGCGATGCGACACCAGAAACGCAATCGACTGTTTCATCGGAGATTTGAAAATATACAATCGTCCAAGTTTTAAACTCTGCTCAACATCCAGCAAAGACTCAACCACCAGCGCCGTTTCACCCAAATATTCCTGCGAACCGGAGCGTGCCCCTTGTTCCCAGAATGTTTTGGGATTGCGCTGCGAGAGCAGATAACTAACACCCCGTTTAATGGCCGAGATCACCTTAGAGCTTGACACGGCACCCGCCGCTTGGGCCACGGGCAGCGGCGTACTCGCTGCGACACATATTACAGCAAACACCCATGAAATTTTAAGTTTTGGGGAAAGCATATCTTGGTAACTCCTGAATTTCCTCTGGCAGCGCCACCTTGGGCTTTCCGGCGGGAGATTACTGGTGTTCTGGCATGCGTCCAAACCAAGCTTCACATGCCTCACGAATTATAGCCGAAAAGTCCGAAATTTTGCCACAGGCTTGGAATCTCATGCCATTTTGCCATTTCGCCATATAGGGTATACTGTTGCGCCGATGGCACTACTGCTGGTGTGCAATGGCGTATTACGTCAACCATGCAGGATCGTGCGTTTGCAAGACACGGAGGTCCGGCTGCCATGAAACTGCTCTCGCTGGAACTATCAGGGTTTAAATCATTCGCGGATACAACGGTCCTTAAGTTTGATAACGGCATAACCGGAATTGTCGGTCCAAATGGCTGCGGCAAGTCCAATGTCATGGATGCTGTTAAATGGGTCTTGGGGGAAATGTCCGCGAAAAGCCTGCGCGGCGACGCCATGCTGGATGTCATATTTAACGGCTCGTCCACGCGCAAACCCATGGGCATGGCGGAAGTTTCGCTGCTATTTAGCAATGAAGACCGGCGATTGCCCGTGGAAGAACCCGAAGTAAAAATCACCCGTCGGCTTTATCGGGACGCCACCTCGGAATATCTGGTCAATAACCGCACGGTTCGCCTCAAGGATATCCGGGAGATGTTTCTGGATACCGGCATTGGCGTTGACGCGTACTCCTTAATTGAGCAGGGGAAAATTTCCGTCCTGCTGGAATCCAATAACATTGACCGTCGTGAAATATTTGAAGAGGCGGCCGGCATCTCGCGCTTCAAAGCGCGTAAAAAAGAAACCCTGCGCCGCCTGGAGCGCACGGATCAGAATCTGGCGCAAACCCAGTTGGTGCTGCAGGAAGTGGAACGGCAACTACGCAGCGTGAAAGTGCAAGCGGGAAGAGCCAAGAGTTATCAGGAATATAGCACACGCGTCGATGAACTGCGACGTATGCACAGCTTACATGAATATGATCAATTGCATCGGCGACTTTCGGAAGTCAGCAGTCAGAGAAGCGATGTGACCGATGCGCTGGCCGCAAAAAAACGCCAGATCGATGAATTCCGCCGGCGGCAACAGGACATGCAACTGGAAATTGACGCATTGCAGCAGGCAGTACGTGAAGCAGAAAGGGAATTATCCGCTCTGGAAAGTCAGCGGCAAACGGCGGTTCAGCAGTCCCAGTTTGCCCAGCAACAGGGCCTTGAACTGGCCCAGCAACAACAATCCATGACCCGGCGCGGTCAGGAAATGCAACAGCGGCAGGAAGAACTGGCCGCGTTAATTCAACAGCGCCAAGGCGATGTAACAAAAATAGAACAATTACTTGAAGATCGCCAACGGGAATTGGCGCAAGCCCAGAATATTCAGCAGACCGCAGCCCGGGAAACCGCGGAGTTGAATCATAAACTTGAAGCGGAAAAATCGGGCGCGGTTGAATTGCTTCGGGAATCCGCCCGCGTGCAAAGTCAGGTCAATGCTCTCCAGGTAAGATTGGAGAATTTAAGCAAACAAGCGGAACGAATTGCCGGACAAAAAAGCCAACTGACATTACGCATCGATGAACTGGCGCAGCAATCCCAGGCTCTGCATCAGCAAAGACAGGAACTGGCCACACAAATTCAGACGCTTAGAGCACACATGGAGACCGTACGCTCACACCAGCAGGCTAATAATCAAAAGCTCTCTGACCTGCTGAACCAGTTGGGAAAAAAACGCGAAGCCCGCAGCGGCCTGCAAAGTCGACAAGCGGTTTTGGAGGATTTGCAACGCCGCCGTGAAGGCGTATCTGATGCGGTGCGTGAAGTACTCAAAGCGCGGGACGCGGGCAAAGGATTCGCCTGCGTTAAAGCCATGGTAGGCGAATTATTTGAAGCGGATCTGGAAATCGCGCCCGTCGTCGAAGCGGCTCTTGGAGAACTCCAGAACGCGCTGGTCATTGAAAAGAATTCCGATTTACTTTCGGATAGCGATGCCTGGAGTAAACAACCCGGTCGTATCACCGCAATTTGTCTGGATTCTCTGCCTGGTTACCGGGAAGATGGGAATTGGCAAATCCCGGAGAATTCCACCGCTGTGCGCTTAATTGATCGGGTGCGCTATGCACCGGAGTACAAATCCGCGGCCTTGCATCTGCTGGGCCGGACGATTCTGGTTGATACTCTGGCGGAGGCTGTGAGTTTGCGCTCTGCCGGCGCTCGCAGCTATCGCTTCGTCACGCGCCGGGGCGAAGTTGTGCAAAGCGACGGGCTGGTTCAACTCGGGGATTTATCTCGCAAAGTTGGTGCCATTACCCGGCGTGGCGAGTTGAACCGCCTGACGGAGGATTTGCGGGGCCTTGAGGAAGAAATTAATACGCTGGCGGAACAAAGCGGGCAGTGTGATCAGAATGGTAAAGCACTGGCGGCGGATCAGCAGAATCTGCGGGATCAGTTGTTGACGCTTGAAACACGCCACGCCCAGGCCAATGCGGCATGGCAGCAAAACCAGCAGCTTGCCGATCGGACAAAAGGTGAAATTCCAATTTTAGAGGCGGAGGCGGCGGGAATTGCGCGGCAATCCGCGGAGTGTTCGCAACAGCACACCGTATTAACCGCACGAGCAGCGGATTTAGAAGCCAAGTCGTTGGCCGCTGAAAATCTCGTGAAGCAATTAGACCAGCAGGTACTGCATAACCGGCAAGAACTGTCCCGGGTGGCCGAGCAGGCCACAGCCTTGCGTGTGGTGGTTGGCCAAACTCAAGAGCAGCGGGCATCGCACGTGCGGGAACTCTTAGCCGCCCGGCAGAATCATCAGGATACTCTGCGGCAGTCCCAGAATATCAGTGAGGAAATTTCCGCGCTGGACCGGCGGATAAAAGAATCAGAGGAAGCCGGACAACGAGCGGCCGCAACGGCGGCCGACCTTGAACAAACCTGTGGTCAGGCAAGAAATCATGTCGCGGAAAACAGTACCCGTCTGGCGGCGATCCGGCAATCTGCCGTCCAGACCAATAATTCCGTGGCAGAAGTAATGCGCAGCGCAGATGAACTGGGGCAACAGGAACATGAATTATCATTGGCGGAAAATGAAGTCAGCGTTCGACTGGAAACACTGGTAGAACGGGCGGGCGAAGAATTGCAGGTAAACCTGGTAGAAGCCCACCAGGGGTACCAAGCGCCGGCCGAGGCCAACTGGGAGGCTATCACCACGGAAATTGCGGATCTTAAAGGTCGGATGGCCCGGTTGGGCAATGTAAATCTTGACGCCGTCAATGAATTGGCGGAATTGGAAAAGCGGCAGGAATTTCTATCCGCGCAAATTGCGGACATTCTGGATGCTAAAAAGCAGTTGGAGGAACTCATTGAAAAAATCAACGAAGATTCCCGCCAGCGCTTTATTGACACGTTTGAAGCCGTACGCAAAGAATTCCATGAGATTTTCCGCAAGCTCTTTGGCGGCGGAAAAGCGGATATTGTTCTTGAAACCCCGGAAGATGTATTGGAATCGGGTATTGATATTCTGGCACGCCCGCCCGGAAAAGAGTTGCAGTCCATTTCCCTGCTTTCCGGTGGCGAAAAGGCCATGACGGCCATTGCCTTGGTATTGGCGGTATTTAAAAGCAAACCGTCACCCTTTTGCGTGTTA
>JAKATV010000120.1 GCA_021818565.1 Planctomycetota bacterium | reverse complement strand
AATACCACCTCTTGGAATACCCCCGTTAACTATTGACCATGGTTGATATTACCCCCCCCTTTGCCCTAAGATACCAGTGGATTTTGGAACGCACGCGATAAATGGGATAAAAATCCCCTTTTATCGAAGATTTAAAAATGGTTTTCGCACAGTAGCCCCCGGTGGCCACATATGGCCCGGCGGGGCCTGAAAGCCATGAGTGATTTAAGAGGAATTTTCATAGTGAAAAACGTGATTTTACCTGATCCACAAACCGTACAGGTATGGCTTGATTTTGACGGCACGATCTCGCGCCAGGATGTGCTGGACGAATTGGTAAATAAATTTTCACGCAATGAATCTTGGAGGCTCATTGAAGAGCGGTGGAAAGCCGGCCTGATTGGCTCAGAAGCGTGTTTACGGGAAGAATTTTCGCTTTTGGACGTTTCTGATAAAGATCTTTACGATTTTATCGATCAAGTGGAAATTGATTCGGGGTTTCTCCCGCTGATTTCCCTTCTCCGGCAGCATCACGTCCCGTTTGCCATTCTCAGCGATGGGATTGAAAAATCTATCAGCAGACTTCTTCGACGCTTTAGTGTCAGCGACATTAAAATTCGGGCTAATCGAATCGCCCGAGTAGATCAGCAACTGCATCTGGTCTGCCCACACAAAACGGAATTTTGCTTATCAGCGGCAGCCCATTGCAAATGCAGCAGCGCCCGTGATCTGCATATAGGCCGGCGGAAAACCATTTATGTAGGCGACGGCCGCAGTGATATTTGCCCGGCTCGGCAGGCCGATATTGTATTTGCCAAAGGAGTTCTGGCGCAGGAATTGGCGGCCCGGCAACACGCCTATATTCCTTACAACAGCCTGCACGACATTGCCGCGATTATGAATGGGGCATGGACATCGCGGGTAGCAGCGATTTAAATCGCTCTCAACCAAATGAAAGAATGCGAGCCTTATGCCTGCAATAACCACGGCCCAACACGCAGCATTTCCAACACCATCGCAGAATCTACAACGCGAACTGAAAGACATTCTGCATCAGGGTCAGCCCGCCGCCCAGGACCTGCTGGAAAAGCTGTTGCAAATTCCATCCACCAGCGGCAACGAGCGCGATCTGGTCATGTTTATCGCCCGATGGGCTAAGCAAAATGGCTTTGAAACGGATTTATTCGAGTCTTCGGAAACAGAGCTTAACGCCTATCGGCAAGCAACTTTACGGCACATTCCGCTGGCCGGGCGCCCCACCCTGGTTATCACATTTCCCGGACGTGGCCCTGGCCGCAGTTTGATGTTTAACGCGCACAGCGATGTCATTGCACCGGGTGATCCACAGCGATGGACGCATGGCCCGTGGTCGGGGAAAATTTCCGACGGGCGGATTTATGGCCGGGGCGCTTGCGATGTAAAAGGCCCGCTGGCCAGTGCGTTGGCGGCACTATTGGCGTTGAAAAGCGCGTATCCGCAGGGCCTGCCGGGCGATGTGAGGGTGGAAATTGTTCCCGGCGAAGAGGACTGCGTGGGTTTGGGCACCTTAACCAGTTATGTGCGGGGCTATCATCCGGATGGATTAATTGTGCTGGAACCCACAGAGGGACAGCCACGAAATGCCTCGCGCGGCGGCGTAAGATTCGCCATCCGAGTACAAGGCAAAGCGGCGCATGGTACCGTTAAATGGCTTGGAATCGACGCCATTATTGGTTTGCGCGCGGTGCTGGAACACCTGGAGCTTATGGAAACGGAATTTGCCGTGCCCGATGCCAATGAGCTGTTTGCCCGCTATCCTTTGATGCGCCCGATTACAGTGGATCATATAGAGGGTGGAAATTGGCAGGGTGCCACCTGTGACTTAGCCGGGTGTGCGGGGTACTTGGAGCTGCTGCCAGCGGATGATATTGAAGCATGGAAGAAGCGGTTTCAAGATCGGCTGTGCGAATTGCAGCAAAACGGAAAAGCCAGCGGTTGCCGCCTGGATATTGAATTTTCCGAAGACTACGGCGGCCATGAATTATCCGCGGGTCATCCGCTGGCGCAATGTGCGTTGGCGGCAATGACGGACATCGGTTTAACAGCAAGCAGCATGTCATGGCGCGGTTTTAACGCGGGTTGCGAAGCGGGGCTGCGCTGGGGTATCAACCAAACACCCACGCTGGTATGGGGTCCCGGCAGTCTGGAGCAGGCGCATGGTGCGGATGAATACGTGGAATTAAAAGCGGTGCATGATGCGGCGCTATCTTTTGCGCTATGTGCAATACATTGGACAACTTTACCGGTAAAATAGAGCTATGACACAAACGATGGTACATCCTTTGGGCCTGACGGACCTTCATGCTACGAGCCAATCCCAGCGATGGTTTGCCCGGGCCAAGCAGGTGCTGGCGGGCGGAATCAGCAGTTCAGCGCGCAGTTCCACCACCGGCCCGTTGCCCTATCCGTTGTACATTGCGCGGGGCAACAAATCACATGTATGGGATGTGGATGGCCATGAATTTATCGATTACCTGCTGAGCTACGGCAGTGCGATTCTCGGCCACGCGGACAGCGGCCTGGTCTCGGCGGTGCAAGAACAGTTGGACCGCGGCACCATGTTTGGCACGTGCAACACCGTAGAGGTGGAACTGGCTGAACAAATCTGCGCCATGGTTCCCGGGGCGGAACTGGTGCGTTATGCGAATTCCGGATCGGAAGCCATCAGCGGAGCCATTCGCGCCGCGCGCGGATTTACCGGTCGCAATCGGATTATCAAATTTGAGGGACACTATCATGGCTGGATCGACGTGCTGGCGGTAAGCAACCGTCCCACATCCACCGAAGCTGGTCCGCTGGATCACCCGCATAACAGTCCGCATTCGCGGGGTATTCCAGAGGGCGTCAGCGGGGATGTCATTATTGCGCCCTGGAATCACAAGGACATTATTGAGCAGTTGCTTAAAGAACACGGCGATGAATCGGCGGCGATTATTTTAGAACCGATTGTGGCGAATAACGCCTGCATTATGCCGGAAGACGGACTGCTGCCATGGCTGCGGGAGCAATGCGACAAACGGGGAATTTTGCTGATTTATGATGAAATTGTCACCGGCTTTCGCCTGGCGCGCGGCGGAGCGGCACAGTATTTTGGCGTCACGCCGGATTTGACAATTTTCAGTAAAGCTATCGGCGGAGGATTTCCCATCAGCGCGTTCGCGGGTCGCCGGGCGATTATGGAACAGGTGGGCGCTAATGTTGTAAAACATGGAGGAACCTACAATGGCAATCCCTTGTGTGCCGCCGCCGCACTTTATACATTGCGCAAAATAAATGAGCCGGGAACACTGGAAAATATTTACAGCCATGGCCGAAGCTGCATGGAAGCAATTCGCCGGGCGGCCACCGACGCGGGCGTGGTGTGCGTGGTGCAAGGCGTGGGCAGCATGTTTCAAGTCATTTTTAATGAGGATGGCCGGCCGTTGAAGCATTATCGGGACTTGTTAAAAGTAAACACGCAGCGCTATGCGGCATTCCGGCATTCGTTGCTGATGCAGGGTGTGCATGTCAACAGTTCCGGTTCCGCCTGCTGGTTTGTCAGCGCTGCGCACCGGGCCGATGACTTGGAATTTACGACCCAGGCCATCGGACAGGCCATGA
Source organism: Planctomycetota bacterium (assembly GCA_021818565.1). GTDB lineage: Bacteria > Planctomycetota > Phycisphaerae > WQYP01 > WQYP01 > JAMDCX01. The sequence goes on along the minus strand of JAKATV010000120.1, from coordinate 8,239 downwards.
AGTCTGTGCGCTAGACAATACGCTCAAAACCGCGCTAAAAGCCGGTGGGACTTTGAAAGGATGGTACCTGAAATTGAATCCGATAGACCTTTTTGCGGACCAACTTAGTCCGGCGAACACGGCGCGAATCTATCAAGCCATGCCGCCGCGGCTCGTAGCAACACTTCGCGCACAGCGATTCCGAAAGATTGTGAAATATGTCGGTCGTCACAGCGAGTTTTATCGGAAAGCCTTCCACGACCGCGGCATTGATCCGGCCAAAGTTCGAGTGCCGGCGGATCTCGGCGATTTTTATACCGTGCCCGAAGATATTATCGCGAATCCCAGGGCCTTTATCTGCCAGCCACCGAACATTGTTTTTGAATCTTCCGGAACCAGCGGAAAAAACAAACAGATTTATTACAACCAGAGCGAACTGTCGCAAATCGCGCAAATTGACGCGGCGGGTTTGCAGGTTATGGGCATGCGATCCACCGATCGGGTGGCCAATGCGTTTGATTTTTCCATGTGGATTCCCGGCATGTTGGTGCATAACGCCCTGATGAAGCTCAACTGCTTTTGTATGGCCTTTGGGAAAGTTGACCCGCTGGAGGTCTATCGGCGGCTCAAGCAGTATGAATTTAATGTCATCATGGGTGAACCCACCTGGCTGATTCGTCTGACGGAATTGGCCGAAGAACACGGAAGTGTGCCGCTGAAGCTGCTAATCGGCGGTGCCGAAGAAATGCCGCGCGAGGCCATCGGATGGATGAACCGCGTGTGGCAAGGTGCGAAAGTTCGCATGTGCTATGGCAGCGTAGAACTCGGCGGCGGCCTAGGGTATCAACCCTGCGAGCAACCGGACATTTATCATCTCGACGATACGGACTTTTACCCGGAGGTCATTGAAGCGGACACCAACGGACTTGGGGAACTGGTGTTTACAACTTTGCGCCGCACCGTGATGCCGCTGTTACGCTACCGCACGCGGGACATCACGCGACTGATTCCCGAACCATGCCCCTGCGGCCTGAAAGGTATGCGTATGACCCGCCTGCGCGGTCGCCGCGACGAATTAATTGTCGCCAGCGGGGGCAATTTATATCCGCTGATGTTTGAAAATATTCTCCGGCATGTGGAGGGGTTAACGCATGACTGGCAGGTGGTGTTCAAACTCGAGGGGTTACGGGAGATCATGGAAATTCACGTAGAGTGCCTCCGCACCGATGAGCAACAATTGCGAAGCGAGGTCCAGGCGCAGATGCGTTTGCAATATCCGGATTTGACCAAAAACCTGGATATTGGCATATTTGATATGCGTTTGATCACGCATCCGCCCGGTTTTCTCCGCCATGATCGCAAGCTCAAACGCATGGTGGATCACCGGTACGAATACACTGACCCGGCAGTAAATTCCGCCGTGCCAAACAGCAAGGAGGCCGCCCATGCCTGACAAACAGCAGCGAACGTTATTGATTGTCGGCGACAGCATCAGCCTGGGAATTGCGGAAATCCGTGGTACCGATGTAACGGGTCGCGTCCAGCGGAGCTATCTGGATATTCTCCGGACCCAATTGCCGGATATCACATTTATTGTGGACGCGGACATTCATCGCACCACAGCCGACGCGGTGGAACTTATCGACCCCTTGCTGCGGCAGCATCATCCTGATGCGGTGCTGGTGATGCTGGGCGGCAATGATGTGGATTTGCTCTGGAAACGTTTTGTTATCAGCAACGGAAAAATTGTGCAGAATCGTATTCGCGTGGATCGATATGCCGCCAACTTGACAAAAATCGCGCATAAAATAATCGCCGCCGGATCGCGCCCGATTCTCACGGATATGCCTAATCACTCGCTGGAAATTCGCGGGCGATATTTATCGCAATTAAGCGGCAAAGATGTCAGCGCGATGATCCAGGCGCATGGAGGCCAGCCGGTATCCGATCGGGAACTGGAAGTTTATCGTGTGGCGGCCGGGGCAGTGGCGGCGGAACTGGATTGCCCGTTTGTGCGGTACGGCACGGCGCTAAGCCGCGTGCCGCTGGAAAGCGTATCCGGTCCCGATGGCGTGCATCCCAACGATCATGCCCATGCGCTGATTGCCGAGGAATTAGTTACGGTCATTCAAGCGGTACTCGAAAAGTCGCGCCACGCGAAGATCGGATCCGGCGCGTGAGCATTCCTACTCCAAAGCGTCCCCGGCTCCTGCTGTGGATGGGGCTTTTTCTGGCGATCTCTCTGGACACCAGCGTGCAACTGTGCTGGCGTGCCTCAGTTCCACAGCACGGCGGAATGGCGCACGCTCTGGGGGCCACGCTGATTAAACCGCTGTTTCTGCTGAGCCTGCTTTTACACGTCTGGCAGTTGTTCAACTGGATGATGGTTCTGGCTTTGGCGGATTTAAGCTTTGTCCAGCCAATCACCGCGTTAAGTTATATTGCCGTGGCGATAAGTTCCCATTGGCTTTTTTCAGAAAATCTGGATCCGCTTCAATTTTGCGGTATTGCCATGGTGTTGGTGGGAGTCATTCTCGTCAGCCGCACGCCCTCTGTTTCGCCGACGATCACAGATATACAACCACAGCCGGAAGGGTCGGAGGCGACGGGATGAACGTGTACTGGATGGGGCTGCTGAGTTTTTCCGGCGCGGTGGCACTGGAAACCCTGGGGCAGGTGACCATGAAAATCGGTACCCGTAAAATGCCGCCCGGTGCCGGCGGCATTCTGCGGCAAATTTTGACCAACCTGTGGGTTCAGGCGGCGATTGTATCGTTTATGACCGAATCTATTTTCTGGACCTGGACGTTACATTTGATGCCGCTGATTATCGCTTTTCCGATGGGGGCGATCTGCTTTGCCACCGTCGCATTATGTTCCGCGCATATCCTTAAAGAGCGTATGACCCCGCAACGCTGGCTGGGTATCCTTTTAATTCTCATCGGCGTGGTCATGATCGGAATGAAAGCGTGAAATAGCCCGGCAACGATGGCGTGCCTAAGATGCTACGGCTGATTTTACGCGTAAAGGCCACAGTGACGGACTTGCTGCCAACGTCGGGAGAATGGATCATGAATTTTGTTGCGTTGAGGATGCTGGTTGGGGATCGCGTTAAATATATTGGTATTATTATCGGCATTGCGCTGGCGACATTTCTTATTTCTCAGCAGTTGAATATTTTCGTCGGCCTGATGCGCAGCACCTATGGCATTGTTACCAACATCAGCACGCCGGATATTTGGGTGACAAATCGCCCCATGGAGGATGTCGATGATCTGCGCCCTATGAGCGAGGATGAACTATATCGGGTTAAAGCGATACCCGGTGTTCTATGGGCCACGCGGCTATTTCGGCAGGATGTTCAAGTGCGGCTTTCGAATGGCAAATTTCAAACCTGTCTTCTACTTGGTCTGGGCGATCAGGCTCTGGTGGGTGGGCCGCCGAAATTGCTGGGCGGCGCGACCATCAACGCGCTACGAATATCGCATGGCGTGCTAGTGGATGCAGCCTACGCACAGGACAAACTTGGCAACATCAAGCCCGGTCAAACCATGCAGATTAATGGCAACCGTGCATTGGTAACGGGTTTGTGCCGAACCGCTTTAAGTTTCCAGGGGCTTCCCATTATTTATACCACATATAGTCGCGCCGCCAATTGGGCACCCGCGCAGCGCCATCAGCTCGCGGTAATACTGGTCAAGGCCCGGCCAAAGCAGAATTTGGCAACTTTGTGCCGGCGCATTGAACACCGCACCGGGCTGGAGGCGTACACCAAGGCTGGTATTGCCAGTAAAACCTTCTGATATTACATGAAATCAACGGGTATTCCTATCAATTTTTGTATTACCATCAGCTTGGGAGCATTGGTTGGCATCGCCATTGCCGGCCAGACGCTGTATCAATTCACGCATGATAATCTGCGGTATCTGGGCGCATTAAAGGCCATGGGAGCAACCGATCTTACCCTTGTCCGCATGGTATTGCTGCAGGCGATTGTTACCGGGGTGCTGGGCTTTGGTATTGGAATTGGCATAAGCGGTGCTGCGAATATGCTCATTTTGCATTTCACGCCACCCAGCGAACGGCTGGCGGTTTTTCTATGGCAAATTATGGCAGTAACGGGAATTGGAATGATTTTCATTGTTATTTTCGCCAGTCTGTTCTCGTTGGTATCGGTTGTGAAACTTGAGCCGGCAGTGGTGTTCAAATGAGTTGTGAAAGCCCTGAGAAGTTGCCGCAGAGGATGAGGTGCCGATGAATTGGCAGCAGGACAACGTTGCAGTGCAATGCCGCGGAGTTAAAAAATCTTTCGGCCAAGGAAATGCGTTAAATCATGCCTTGGCCGGTGTAACGCTGGATGTTTTCACCGGTGAAATGCTGATGCTGGTTGGCCCATCCGGCTGCGGAAAAACCACATTACTTTCGGTAATTGCCGGCATTTTGAATCACGATGACGGCGAGATTCATCTATTTGGGCAGGATCTTCTGGCCCTGGGCAACAACGCTAAGGCCCGATTTCGCGGAAGAAATGTCGGCTTTGCTTTCCAACAGTTTAATCTTTTGCCGCAACTCACGGCTGTCGAAAATGCCGCCATACCCCTATTGGTGCTGGGCTGGTCGCGGCGAAAGGCATTGGACCGGGCGGGCGATTTTCTTGATAAAATGGGGCTGGGCAAGCGGCTGACGAGCTATCCCCGTGAACTTTCCGGGGGACAGCAGCAACGTATCGCATTTGCCCGGGCACTGGTGCACGAACCCAAGCTGGTAGTATGTGATGAACCCACCAGCGCTCTGGACGGAAAAACCGGCGAACAGGTCATCAGTTTACTCAAAACGATTGCGGTTCGGCCTGATCGGGCGGTGATTGTGGTGACGCATGATAGCCGCATTTTCCACTTTGCGGATCGAATCGCGCACATGGAAGATGGCAAAATCATTGATACCGTCGTAGCCGGCACAGTTTTAATTGATCAAGGAAATGTATGATTCGGAAATATTTAGTTCCTATACTGGCCATCACCGGGGCAGCTATTGGCATTATTGCGGTAAAACGCAGTACCCATCATTACCGGTCAGTTCCGCCGGCGGTGCAGCCAGCGGGAAATCCATATACCAACGCGATTGCCGCCTCCGGCATTATTGAGCCTGAAAGCCGCACCATCGCGGTTTCGCCGTTCATCAGCGGCGTGGTGACGCATGTATTTGTCGTATGGAATCAGCGGGTGGTTAAGGGGCAGAAACTCTTTCAACTGGATACCCGGCAGGCCAAGGCGGAGGTGGCGTTGGCCCGAGCCGGGGTACTGACAGCCCAGGCACAACTGGCGGAGGCAAAGGCCAATTTAGCAAAGCTGCAATCACCGCCGCGCGCGGTGGATCGCCTGACCTATCTGGCGGCGGTGCAAGCGGCCCAGGCCACGTATAGCAATGACCAACAGCGCTGGCAACGCATCAAGCCGTTGATTGGGACGGATGCCGTTTCCGTTGATGACGTCGCGGATCGACGCTTTGCCTGGCTGACAGCCAAAGCGCAGCTGGCAAAGGCGAAAGCCGATTTGGCACAATTTAATGCCGGCACATGGAGCCGGGATATTACCATCGCCAAAACCCAGGTGCTTGCCGCCCGCGCCACGGTTGCAGGGAACGACGCGCAGCTGGAACAGGCGATGGTCAATCTCGATTTACTGACAGTCCGTGCACCCATTAATGGCACAGTTCTGCGCATTAACATCCGTCCCGGGCAATTTGCGGATACCGCCGCGATAGAGAACATCACCGACAATCCGCAACTGGCGGCGCTCATTCTGGGAGATATTGGGCATTTAAACGTGCGGCTGCAAATAGATCAGGAAGATGCGTCTAGATTTAATCCTGCGGAAGCTGCCATGTGCTTTGTGCGCGGCATGACACGCCAGCAAATTCCATTGACGTTTTTACGTATTGAGCCTTTTGTCGTGCCCAAGCAGAATCTTACCGGCGCTCCGACCGAGCAGGTTGAAACCCGCGTGCTGCAAGTGGTTTACCGCATGGGTTCGGCACCGTTTCCCCTGTATGTTGGACAACAGGTGGACGCATTTATTAAAGCCGGTAAATCGGCTTTACGGGCCAAGCCGTGATTTTCCATCGGGTCGTTACAATGCATGTTTACTTTGCCGCCAGCTTAGCTGCAATCTGGGCAACATGTTTCCCTTGGAAGCGGGCGATGGCCAGTTCATTTTCACTGGGGGTCCGATCACCCTTTGGGCCGGCCAAGGTGGTGGCTCCGTACGGTGTTCCGCCTGTAATTTGATCCATGGCAACCAGCCGTTGCTCAGAATAAGGCACGCCGACAATGACCATTCCATGATGCAGCAAGGTGGTGTGAAAACTGGTAATGGTCGTTTCCTGTCCGCCATGTTGCGTCGCGGTGCTGGCGAAAACACTGCCGACTTTACCGATCAGACCGCCTGTGGCCCAAATTTGGCCCGTCTGATCCAGGAAAGTCCGCATTTGTCCCGCCATATTGCCGAAGCGCGTCGGGGTACCAAAAATGATGGCATCGGCTTGTGTAAGCTCCGCCGGCGTGATGACCGGAATATGGGCAAACGCTTTTTGCGCCCCGGCGGCTCCGTGCTTTTCAAGAACATCCGCTGGGATGGTTTCCGGCACACGAAAAACCTTTACCTCCGCGCCGCTGACTTCCCGAGCACCGGCGGCGACGGCTTCGGCCATATGCCAGTTGTGACCATACATGCTGTAAAACACGACGTGAACTTTAACCGACATAACAAACTCCTGAAAAAAAGAACGCATCTACATCAACTGGTTTAATATTATACTTCACACTGCAGAGAGTCAAATCCCAGGGTTACATCCAGTGGCCCAGGGCCCCTTCCAGACGATCCAACAAATCATGCAGCGACCGTTGTTGCGCCAGCGATAAGTTGTCCATCATCAGACGCACCTGCCTGGCGGCCAAGGGGGCAGCTTTTTTAACCATCTCCCGGCCATTTTCCGTCAGATGCAGACAATGTGCCCGGCCATCATGCGGATCCTGCTGGCGGACAATCCATTGGTTTTTTTCCATCCGCCCCAGCACCGTGCAGACATTTCCTTTGGTCACCAGCAGACATTGCGCCAACTCCTGCTGCGATAAACCCGCTTTGCTGTTTAAAATCATCAGCACTTCAAACTGAGAAATGGTCAGATCAATATTGCGCAAACTGCGGTCCAACTGCTTGGTCATCAGAGAATGGACCCGGGCAATGGCCAGCCAATTTTCCCGCGGCAACTGCGCGTCAGGTACCAGCACGTTGAGTTTCTGTGACACACCGGAACTATTGGATGCTGTACTCATTGGTTTAATAATATACTAATACCGATTGCCTGTCAAGACCGGCTAACGAATCCATGGAGTTTACAAACGTGAATTCCAGGTTTTTTTCCAGTTTTTTTATTGACTTTTACAGGTGAGATCCGACAATACATGCGATCCACATTCCGTTCCGCCGGAACGGATCGGCCACGATGCCATGTACAGGAGTTTACACGATGAAAGCTACGCGTTTTACCGTTCTTGCAATAACGGCCATGCTTTCCGCGGGTCTGGTTGGTTGCTCCAGTCAGGGCAATCAGCAAATTGACCACCTCACCCGATTACAGGTATCGCGACAAATTATCCGCGGAAAAACCACTAGCAACCAGGTTAAGGCGTATCTTGGTGATCCGTTGAAGGTTTCATATCGCGGCAACGGCAGTCAGCAATGGGAATATGACTATACCAAGCTACATTTGACAACCACTGATTTTCTCCCATTTATCAACGCGGTGGAAACCAACGCCCGCGGCACCCGAAAATCGCTGGTGATTTTATTTAATCGCCACGGCGTGGTGGAGCACTATAGCCTGACATGCTCCAAAATTTATAAACACCGCGGGCTATTTAACTGATCGGCCACGCGGGACCAATTAACTCAGGGCGAGCTGATTGCGACGGACGAAATGCGGCGCGTTGGCAACGAGCATTCCGCCACGAACTTAACGCCGCCGCATTGAGCTACGGAGGTAAATCTGACTTAATATTGCAGAGCATCGGATGATAGTCCGACAGTTGATCCAGTGCCGCTGGGGCGGACGGGGTTACAGTGGACATTAGGTGTTAGTATTACTATGTTAAGTATTGACAAGCAAAGTTTCGGTGTCATAATAGTGCCATGGAATGGAATCAAAAGCATTGGAGGCGCAGCGTCGAGGAATTCCCGGAGTTTCTCGAACCCTTGGTTTC
>JAKATV010000368.1 GCA_021818565.1 Planctomycetota bacterium | reverse complement strand
TATATGCCCGCACTCACCGGCGCATGGATTCAGTTGGATAAACAGAATGTATTGGATTTCCGTTTTCCGGCGGTGGAGGATCCTTACGGTGGACGCCATGCGCCGCTGCGCAGTGCGTACATGCAGGCGGAATTGGCTGCCAAATTCGCCATGTATGAAAACGCGTTAATGGATAATCGCGCCCGGGTGGATGGAACTTTTATTCCCAAAGATCAACTGACCAAATCCCAGGCGGAACGGGCGGAGCTGTTATGGAATCAGAAGTTCGGCGGTGAAGGTAATGGCCGGGTGCTTGTGGCGCAGCAGGCGGGAACGTTTGTGCCGGCGCGATATCCGCCGACGGATTTGGGGCCGCTGGAAATCAGCCGCGAAACCTTGAAACGCTTAGCGCACGCCTTTGGAGTGCCGGAAGCGCTATTAAGCAAAGACGCCACGTATGCCAACATGCAGGCAAGCCTGACGCTTTATGCCCGGCAGACCATTTTGCCGCGCGTGCTGATTCTGGAACAGAAACTTAATGAAATGCTCACGCCGCTGTATGGCGATCGCCTTTTTCTGGCGGCGGAAAATCCGGTACCGGCGGATGAGGCATTTGAACTGGAAAAAACCCAGATTGCGATTCGCGCCGGCGTATTAAGTAAAACCGAAATTCGCCGCGCCATGGGTTTTTCTGATACGCCGTCGGAGGAATCGAGCGAAAACCCGGCCATTGCCGCGGATGGAGTCACGACTGCCCCGGCGGATCAGACAACATTCCAGCCTGCGCAATAACCGTGATGATACTTCAGCCGCGTGGTGGCAACCCGCGGCCATGTTTATTTCCGCCATCACCAACGGTTTCAAACCCTCGACCAGGAGTTCACCATGTCCATGTTGCGCAAAGCGTTTGACGGGCAGCTTATAGAAGTTCAAGCCGGCCGAAGGGAAATTGTGGCGTGCATTTCCACATCCGCGGTAGATCGGGATGGTGATGTGGTATTGCCGGAAGGTCTGGTACGGAAAAATTATGCCGGCCTGACGGTGTTTTACAACCATGACACCGCCTTGCCGCTGGGTGCCGCACAATGGGTGAAGAAAAGCGGGGACCGTGTAATCGCCAAATATCGCTGCACCGATAAGACACAATTTGGCCGCGATATGTTTGCCCTGGCTCAGGATGGGGTATTAAACAGCTACAGCATCGGCTTTTTGCCCGGAGAATTTTCCAGCCCGACGCCGGAGGAAACCGCCCGGCGACCGGAACTGAAAAAGGCCCGGCGCATGTATCGGAAATGGGAATTGCTGGAATTCAGCCTTGTGGGCATACCGGCCAATCCGGAAGCAACCATGCTGGCCATCAGCAAAAAAGTCGCCCCGGAAACCTGGGCGATTTTGCGACGGACTGCCGCAGGTGATACGCACTTGCCGCCTGACCGGGAAGGCTTGCCGGAAGATTCAACTGTCAACATTTTGCCGGTCGCCGGGGCTGTTACCGCTGCACCAACCGCGGAGAAATCAAAATCAATACGGTTGTTGACCCGTGAGGAAATCGCCCGGCATATCGTAGCGAACCTGCGGGCGGTGGATACAGGCCACATCGTGGATGCCGCCTTTGACCGCCGGGCAGGAATGCTGCGGTAGCAAAACCGCTACAGGCTCGGCCACTACCTCACCAACGGCCTGCCATTTATAACAATTTATAACTAAGTATAAGGAGGTATAAATAAAACCTTTTATACTTGCTTATAAATTGTCATAAATAGAGACTATGGACAGCGTCAAAAATCCATTTTCTCCCGGTGCAGGCTCGCCGCCCCCCGAGCTTGCTGGACGTGACAAATTAACAGAACAGGCCGACATACTCTTAGAGCGAATAAAGCATCGGCGTTCGGAACAAAGCATGATCCTCACTGGGCTGCGCGGCGTCGGCAAGACTGTGCTGCTCAACGAAATCGAACGGATGGCTATTGGGAAAGGCTATCCCACGATTTCAATTGAGGCGTATGAAGGCAAGCCCTTGGGGCTACTGATCGCTCCGCACTTGCGGCAGCTGCTTTTCGATCTGGACCGCGTTGCGGGAACCAGCGACAAGGTGAAGCGCGGGCTGCGGGTACTGCGAAGCTTTATTGGAACTGTAAGGCTCAGCTTCCCAAATACGCCCATTGAACTGGACATAGATCCTGAGCGGGGCACGGCGGATAGCGGAAATTTAGAGGTTGATCTTCCCGCACTGCTTGTTGCGGTTGCGGAAGCGGCTGAAGACCGCGGCTGCGCTGTAGCACTTTTCATTGATGAGATTCAATACCTTAACCGCAAAGAACTCGGCGCTCTGATAATGGCGTTGCATCGGATACAACAGCGGCAGTTACCGCTGGCGATGGTCAGTGCGGGCTTGCCGGTGCTACCCGGATTGGCAGGGGAATCAAAGTCATACGCGGAACGCCTTTTAAGTTTTCCCATCGTCGGGGCTTTATCGGAAGCCGATTCCGCTCGAGCAATTGAGGAGCCGGCTCGCGCCGCCGGCGTATCGGTCGATCCGGCCGCTCTGAAAGAAGTTTTTCGCCTGACGAAAGGATATCCGTATTTCTTGCAGGAGTGGGGCTATCAGATATGGAAGATTGCCACCACAAGTCCGATCACGAGAAAAGTGGTTGATGCCGCCGGCAGAGTAGCCATTACACGTTTGGACGAGAATTTTTTCCGCGTTCGATTCGATCGGCTTACACCCAGCGAGAAGAACTTTCTTCGCGCGATGGCGGAGATTGGCCCCGGCCCCGCACGAACTGGCGACATCGCCGACAAGCTGGAAACAGGAATCAATAAGATCGGGGTAGTGCGGGCCAACCTGATTAGAAAGGGGATGATTTACAGCCCCGCTCATGGAGATTTAGCGTTCACGGTACCGCTGTTCGACGAATTCATGAAACGGAGCGGCAATTCGGGTGCTGCTGCCCGAAACCATCCATAATGGGAGCATTCTTGCAAAACAGGAATTAAATCCTATAATACAAATATGCTCAAACGTGCCATAACGCCGTTGCTTTTACAACGTCTTAGGGAATATCCCGCAGTGGCACTGCTGGGATCGCGGCAATGTGGCAAAACCACGCTGGCACGATCTTTGGGCGTCACAGCAACATCCGCAAGCGACTGGTAAAAAGTCCAAAAATATATTGGCGCGACACAGGATTATTGCATGCCCTGTTAAACACTCCCGATGCCGCATCGCTCATTGCCCAGCCATGGGTGGGAGCAAGCTGGGAGGGTTTTGTCATTGAACAATTGCTGGCGGAACTCTCGGCCCGCGGTCGGCATTTTCAACCATACTGGTTCCGCAGCAGCGACGGCCATGAAATTGATCTGGTGCTGGAAATGGACGGCGAAAACTGGGCGTTTGAAATCAAGCTTACCACCGCCCCGGGCATTGCCGATATGCAACGACTGGATAAGGCCGCAGATTTGATCGGGGCTTCGCAGCGGTTTTTAATTTCCCAGTCCAGCGACGCGGCGGGCGATAATCATCGCGCCGCGTGTAATCTGGATTGGCTGATCAAGCATATTATGTGACAGGTGTCTCGCAAATTATAGACTCACCGAACATGGCCTGGTATTTTGACGTCGAGGTTACGCCGCGCACCGAATCATTAGGCATGGGCGCATCACTGGCGACCACCGACCATGATCTGGCTCGCGCAGCCGATCATTGCGGCGTGGACATATTGTAGAGCCGGTCAGGATAGAGAACATTTCAGTCCGTATGCTTTTTATGCGTCAAGCTTTACAATGGGATTGGGCGTCGGCGTAGAGACTTTATAGCGCTGGGCGCGGACAAACCGGGCAGGGCATCCCGACGTATGGATAAATTTTGAAGGGCGAAACAGATCATGCGAAAAGCCAGCATTTTTACGATATTTCTGATTGTGTTTGTGGATCTGGTGGGGTTTGGCATTGTGTTGCCGAACTTGCAGTTGTATGGCCAGCAGTTTGGCATCAGCAATTATTTTTACCTGACACTTATTGGCGCGACGTATTCGTTTTTCCAGTTTTTGTTTGCGCCCATTCTGGGCCGCTGGTCTGATCATATCGGGCGGCGGCCCGTGCTGATCGTTAGTCAGATCGGGACGATTGTGGGTTTTTTCATGCTGTTTTTTGCCAACTTTTTTCAGGGGCAAATTCTGGGCATCGTGCTGATTTTTGCCTCGCGCATTGTCGACGGCATCAGTGGGGGAAATATTTCCACCGCCAATGCCTACATTGCGGATATTACCACGCCGGAAAATCGAGCCAAGGGGCTTGGTGCCCTGGGGGCGGCGTTCGGACTGGGATTTATTTTTGGGCCGATCATTGGGGGGTTGGTTTCTCATTTTTTGGGCTTGCAATATGTGCCGTTGGTGGCGGCGGCGTTTTCGTTTACCGCGTTGGCCATGACTGTAACCCGACTGGCGGAATCGCGCACGCCCAACAATCAACGTAATGACGCGGCCGCAAGGCGATTCAGTTTCCGCGGGCTGGAGCATTCGCTGGTACGACCGATCATTGGGCCGCTGATTCTGCTGTTTTTTGTCAACGGCTTTGCCTTTGCGGGAATGGAGCAAACGCTTAGCTTGCTGATTCAACATCGGAATTATCCCATTACGAGGCGCGCCATGGCGCAGGCACACGCCGCCAATGCGGCTCAGGGGGCGGGAGATTCGGCGGAGATAAAAAAACCGTCGGAGGTGCATATAACCGCGCAAGCGGCATTTGTAAAAAAGCAGGATGACCGCAGCAGCTACGCCTCGGGCTGGTTGTTTGGAGCCATTGGCATTGTCATCGTGTTGATTCAGGGCGGGATGATCGGGCGGCTGACAAAAAAATATGGCGAATTGAAACTCACGTTGCTAGGCCCCGTAATAACTTCGGCAGGGTTAATTATTATTGCGCTGCCCGTTGACTGGGCGTGGCGCTGGACGGGTTTTCTGGCGGGGGGAATATTGCTGGCGGTGGGCAGCGGCCTGTTTAACCCGGCCATGCAGGCCCTGATAAGCCGCCATTGTCATAGTGACGAGCAGGGCGAAGTGCTGGGGGCCAATCAAGGGATGGCGAGTTTGGCGCGCGCCTTAGGGCCTATTCTTGCGGGATTGCTGTTTGAATACATGTTTCCGGCGATGCCATATTATGTTTCAGCGGGACTGTGTTTACTTGTCACCGCCGGAATATTTATGAAGCGGGCAAAATTTGCCCTGCCGGAGCCACAGTCCGTTGCGGCACCCCCAGACGCTCTCCCATCCAAATAGCGCACCCGAAGCCACAGAACCAGCCGATGGTCCCACCGGCAATGATGTCGGAGTAAAAATGGGCCTGCATGACGACGCGGGAAATGGAGGTCAGCCACGCGACAAGCAGAAACAGCCGGCGGCCTTTGGGGGATAAATACGTCAGCGCCGCAGCCATGGCAAAAGCGACGCAGGCATGGCCACTGGGAAAACTCAGATCAACCTGGGTATGAAATCCGCGGAACCACTGCCAGACATTCAGGCCGTCATTTAAATGACCGCTGGGTAGTGTCCCGATGGGGCGCACCCGTCCACAGACGCTTTTGAACGCTTCGGAAACCGCACCCGCGCCGAGAATGGCACCGGCCATGATGGCGATGCCCTTCCATCGCGCGGGATCATAAACCCAAACCAGTAGACATATAAATATCACTTCCGCCGGCACACCGACATCACGCAACGCCCGCCAGGTGCTTTCGGTATGGTGGTACAATTGGGAATGAAAGGGCGGCGTAACCGTCCGCCACCAAGGCGCATTGGGGTGGGTTTTCGGATTCAGGCGCACAGCCTGCCAATTATACGGCTGCTGATCCCCCATGAGCCAGCGTGTGGCCCGCCATGCGGTGGTATCAAGCCGGGCGTTGAAGCTCAGCAGAAGAATCTCCGCGAGGGCCACAATTCCCAGAATTATCAGGTTTTTTTTCAGCGGCGACGAGCGGCGAGATAGATCGGTAGAAGGCTTTGCCATGAGCATGAAATACCTCGCAGAATCGCCGACGCAGTGCCGCTGTTAGGCCGTGCCGGAGGCTGCGGCATCCGCGGAAGATTCCGCAACCGGTTCCGCGGCGGCTGGTTTTTCAGCGGCAGCCTGATCTTCCGCCTGGGCCGTGGTGGTGCGACGGCGGCTACGATCCGACTTTGCCACGCGTTGCTGCACTTTGTCCTGTTCTTCCTTGGCGATGCGTCCGGATTTGCCTTCCATGACGGCCGCGAGAATTTCCTTCATGATCAAATCAATACCGCGCAGAGCGTCATCGTTAGCGGGAATGGCGATATCCACCATATCCGGGTCGCTGTCGGTATCAATTAAACCGATGACCGGTATTCTCAGCTTGCGGGCTTCCTGAATCGCGATAGCTTCACGGCGAACATCCACAACAAACATGGCTCCGGGCAGCCGATCCATACCACGGATACCTGAAAGGTTACGCAGAATCTTACGATATTCGCGGTTCAAATTGGATACCATTTTCTTGGAATAATTCTTACCCACATCCGGGGATTGTAAAATGCGTTCCAGCTCTTCCAGGCGCTGCAAGCGCGAGCGAATGGTCCGGTAGTTGGTCAGCGTGCCGCCCAGCCAGCGCTCCGTAACCACCGGCATGCCTGCCTGCTTGCCAATTTCATCAATCACCGAGCGGGCCTGCCGCTTAGTGCCGACAAACAGCACATCGCGGCCGCTGCCGACCAGGCGGCTGATAAACCGTTGGGCGGCAAGGAGGCCTTTGAGCGTTTCACGAACGTCAATAATGTGGATCAAATTCCGTTTGCCATAAATGTAGGGCTTCATCTTGGGGTTCCACCGACTGGTGCGGTGGCCGAAATGAATTCCGGAATCAACGAGCTGACGAACCAATTCAGGATTGGCCATGGGGAGAACCTCACATCAGCGATTTCAGAACCATGTGCCGCACAGGCTCCTACCGTCGCTTAAAACTCGCCTAGCGGCGAAATAGCGTACATTCGGTCACGGAACACATGCCCCGTACATACCGACCAAGCGGCAAACCATTGATCATATCGTTTTTGCCTCGGCGCGTCCAGCTTGCCAAGCGTGGCGTCGCGGAGCACAATACGCTCATACCTTTGAAGAGGTCGATCCATCTTTTGAAGGCGGCGATCTCAGCGACGGTTCCGCTTTGAGAAGGAGCATGACCATGGCCGACACTGGAGTTTCAACTGAATCCTTTGCGCAGGAGAAGAAAGCCGCATATAAAGGTCCGCGCCTGCGGATGGCGATTATCGGTTGCGGGGGCGTCAGTGAAACACAACTCAAGGCGTTACAGACCATGCCGGAGGTTGAAATTGTCGCCGGCGCGGATATTAACCCGCAGCGCCTGCAAGTCACGAAAGACAAATTCGCTGTGACGGCCCTCTATGCGGATTACCATAAAATGCTCAAGGAAATAAAGCCCGATGCCGTGAGCGTGTGCACCCCCAATGCCGTGCACGCCCCGGCTACCATTGCCGCGTTGAAATCCGGTGCACATGTCATTACCGAAAAACCCATGGCGATGTCTCCCAAAGAATGCCAGTCGATGATTGACGCCGCCAACAAGGCGCAACGCAAACTGGCGGTGGGTTTTCAATATCGCTTTCACCCCGCGACACAAATGCTGCGCCGGGCGCGGGATGAAGGGCAGTTTGGCAAAGTGATGTTTGCCAAATGCCAGGCCCTGCGACGGCGCGGCATTCCGAACTGGGGCGTTTTTGGACAAAAGCATCTGCAGGGCGGCGGCCCGATGATTGATATCGGCGTGCATGTCATTGAAATGGCGCATTACGTCATGGGATCACCCAGACCCGTGGCGGCCACGGGCAAAACCTGGACGTACATGGGCAATAAACCCAACGATGTCAGCAGCATGTGGCCCGACTGGGACTGGAAAACCTATACCGTGGAAGATCTGGCGATTGGACATATTCGATTTGATAATGGCGCGGTCATGCAAATTGAAGCATGTTTCGCGGGGCATATTGAACGCGACGTATGGAATTTCACGCTGGCTGGAGAAAAAGGCGGCTGTGCCTGGGATCCACCGGCGATTTTCACCGATCGCGCGGGCACCATGACTCATACCACGCCGGCCTATCTTGCTGACGGTGATTTTTTCACCCTTTTTAAGCTGAAATTGCGAAATTTTGTCGACGGCGTATTACGCGATCAGCCCCTGGAAGCGCCCGGCGAAGCCGGTGCCGCCGTACAAAAAATTGTCGACGGCGTGTATCGCTCATCGGAAGCAGGCAAAGAGGTTCGCATTGGGTAGAGGTTCATTGCGGTTAAAATTTCATCCCGGCATTAAATTGCGCGTTGTCGTCGCGACGACCCCAAACGCAGCGCTCCAAAAGACCCTATTCCATGGTCAGTCAACGCTTCCGTATTGAGCTAATAGACTCGTCGCGCTTGAATGCCCAAGGGCATTCTGAAAAATTTGCATGTCCCGGTCGGCATGCGGTTTGCCCGTTGCGAGGGGACAAAACGCGCCGTGTTAGAAGCTTACCGCCACGCCTGCCATTACCGTCTGGGCAAACTGGCTCTTGGCTCCAGCCTGAAGTTCGTAGTTGGCGAACAGCGTAACACCCTTACTGAGATTTCCACTGATTCCACCACCAAGCAATCCGGAATCTCGGGTAGGCGATCCGGTCTGGAACGCAAATGACCCTGCACCAAGGCCGTTAAAATTGGCGGAAATATTTTGGCTGTTATCAAGAAATTCATGCTGCCAGTAAGCATTGAAATTGATATTCAAAATGGCGGGGCGGGTATTGGTTACGAGATTTTGCTTTCCAAAAAGTGTCCATTGCAACTGACCACCGAGCAGAGATCGCAAGGAATTCACCGATTGGCTGCCGACGCTAAGATCAAATGGACTACCATTTTCGCTAAAACTCGACACGCCAAGGTGGGTGTATCCAACGCCCCCTGCGGGTCCAAATTTGAATGCGGCGGTTACCGGGAACCAGTAGCCCACCATGCCGGCGACATCAAATTGGTTGCCGGTGGGTTTCGCAGTCGCGGTGCTGGCTTGGCTGCCAAAGTTCACGTTCCGGTCAATGCGGTAACTATTATAGGTATAGGAGGCCAAAGCGTCCGCATAGAAGTTGCTCTTTTGGAAAGCGACAAATACGCCCGGGGTATAATTTGTGGACTGCTGGCGACTTCCGGCACTGTCGATGGTTCCACCGGTATAACCCCAGTTAAAAAAAGCACCGACGACAAAGTTGCGATTTAAGCGGTAATCCAATCCGCCCAGCACGCCTCCCGTGGAAAAATGTTCGCCAGACCCGCCGGTGGGGTGAATTTGATCCAGCGTGACGGTTCCAAGGACAAACCCTGAAAATCCACTGGAACTTGAGGTTGGCGGTGGCGGCACATAACCTTGCGGGAGACCGACCACGGTGGGATCCATATAAGAAACGGAGTTCTGGGCTTCCTGCTGGGCCGATTGCATGGCCGCATCCATGGAAATCGAGAACGGATTTTGATCACTGGTTTTCAGCAGTGTCAGGCCGGAGGTGTTAAAGCCTGGATTCTCAAAGGCTTGTTCCGCCTGACCAAGCACCTCCTGATTCAAGAACGTGGTATTCTGAATGGATTCATTGGTCATCGTGTTATAAACCTGTGGAGAAAGCTCGCCGAGCGTGGCGGCAATCTGCGAGGGAGATTCTGCGCTCATGGCTATTAGCGCACTTTGCCAACTTGCCGGCACCGCGCTGTCAGGTGTAAATGTTTGATCCAGCAAAGCACCAATGGCGATTTCGTTGGGGTTCTGGCCATAAGGAGAAAAGAGCGTCTGAACGGTTACCACTTCGCCGGTTCCCGCCACCGATGATTCATAAAAATCGTAAGCGTTGCCGCCGTTGGCGGCGGTGATCGTCCTAAATCCGGTGCCATAGGTAACATTGCCATTTTCAAGAGGTGTCGCACCAGCAGAGGAGGGCGTTGCGCCCCCCGAGGCGGTCACACCTGTGGGGGCGGTGGTACTGGATACCACCGTATATTTATCAAAATCCAATGGGTGCGTGAAACTTGAACCGGTTGGTGTTATGTACGCAAGATTCAAATTACCCGCCAGTGTCACGGTTCCGCTCCCAGCCACCGCCACGGAATCGTATGCATTGCTGGACGGCTCGCCAAAAATTGCCAAACCGAGAGAACTGTTGGCGTCCTGGCTATACTGCGCGGTGGTCATGGCAATCGCCGAAGGTGCCACGGTGACATCGTTATGTACCGCCTTGAAATAATTGATTGTTTCCACCGCATTAACCGCATTGGCGGCGGTGCTGGTATTGGTCAGGCTTAGCGTACCAGATCCCAGCGAGGAGGCCGTCCCGGCAACGACTGTGATACCAAGTTGCGTTCCCGACGTAGTGACGTCCGTGTTATTGCTGAAGGTGCCGATACCGTTAAGCAGCAATGTTCCCGCGGCAGTGGTTGACGATGACGTCAATGTCAAAGCCCCCGTGGGCGAAGCCTGGCCGACAACCGTGCCGGTGTAATTTCCTGTGTTCCCATTGACATCCAAAGTGCCACCGGCGGCACCCAAGACGATATTATTGGCCACGCTGTACGAACCGGCTTGCTGTAATGTGCCATTGTCCAGAATGATTCCCGCGCCGCTGGCGGGCAAATTATTTGCACTGGCGGCCGATACCACGGTGGTGTCGGTTCCGTCACCAATCTGTAAATAACCTGCAGTGAACGCGATGGGGCCGTTATTGGTTCCACCGAGAACAAAGGTACCATTGGCCAAGCTAAATACATCATTGCGTGTAGAAGTATTAGAAATAGCGCCGGCGAGAGTGAGGGATGCCCCCCCACCATTAATGCCGCCCGAACTGGCACTGGTACCGTTATCAAGAACCGTTATTGCGTTGTTGATCGTGCCGCCGCCGGAGTAATCAAGCGTGCCCTGATCAAAGGCAAACTTCACGTGAGTTCCCGCGGCGGTATTGGGCAAATTGGCGCTGGTGGCGGCGATGACGGTGGTGGTTCCAGTGCCATCGCCGATTTGGAATGTGCCGGTGGTAAAGGTGGTGTCATTGGTTCCCGTGAGAGTGATGGTGCCATCTTGCAAAGCAAAAGTATCACCGAGTGTGGAATTATTGGTAATGGGTGCACTGATGGTGAGAGCCTGTCCGCCGGCATCGATGGCGTTGGTGGTAGCGGCTCCGCCGGAGTTGGCAATGGCAAGTACTCTCGCCAGCGTTCCCCCGCCGGAATATTCCAGCGTTCCCTGATCTAAAACGATTGCAGCGCCTGCACCCGGCAAATCGTTCAAGGCGGAAGCGCTGACCACGGATGTTCCTGTGCCATTACCAATCTGCAGCGTACCAACCGTAAAGGTACTGTGGTTACCGGTATTGGCAAGGGCGATCGTGCCATCCTGAAGAACCAGCGTATCACCCGGAGCGGCGTTATTGGTAATCGCTCCACTGAGGGTGAGCATTTGTCCGCCCGCGTCTATGCTATTGGTGACGGACGTGCCGGTGTTGGTTATGGCATTTACAAGCGTGCCGCCGGTTATCCCTTCGTAAACCAATTCCCCCTGATTAAGCGTAATGGTTCCCGTACCAAACGAACTGACATTGCCAAACCGCACCACCGCGTTATTTTCAACTGTGGTGCCATTGGAATACGTGTTGGTGCCGGCCCCAAGATTGGCGCTACCGTCAATGCCATTGAAGACCAGAGCCAGATTCCCTGATAAGATTCCGGTAAACTGCGATGTGGCCCCGGTGGTAGCTCCGGCTCCGCTACCAAGCGTCAAAATAATTCCGGCTCCCGATCCGCCATCAATATTACCGGCAAGCGTGGACGCGGCCGGCGTGGCCATGGAATCCGGCAGGATATTAATAT
>JAKATV010000447.1 GCA_021818565.1 Planctomycetota bacterium | reverse complement strand
CGTTGCGGCTCTGTTCTACCCTGGACAGCGCATTGGATCACTGGGGCACCGCAATCCGGTTTTCTGCGCGTGCTGGCCCCCCGCCCACCGCCATCCATACTCTGATTCCCAGGCACCGTTGAGCGTATTTTTACCGACACATTCGCGCGGAATTGTTTCTATCAGTAGCATCCAGAGGGTTTTATGGTTACAGAATTTCTCAATAAATCCATGACGAAGATTTTCGGCTCTCGCAACGGCCGATTGATTAAATCCTACCGCCAGCGGGTGTTGGCGATTAACGCATTTGAACCAGCCATGCGTGTGCTGACCGATGCGCAAATGCGGGCCAAGGCGGAGGAGTTGCGCAAACGCATGGCGGACGGTGAATCAGATTTGGCCCTTCTGCCGGAAGCCTTTGCGCTAATGCGGGAATCCATGGATCGCAATATCGGATTGCGCAATGCCTTTAACCCGGCCTATCCCTTTGATGCCGGCAAACTTGCCGCTGAAGCGCAAAGCCAGTACCAACAGATCAAGGCAAAATGTGTCGGGGAGCATGATTGGCGTTTCGTGGAAATTCCTCCGGAACTCTACCAGGCCATCCGTGATTGCGTGCCGGATGCCCGCCCGCCTTACCGCGCCCGGCCATTTGATGTGCAGCTAATCGGCGGCATGGTGTTATATGATGGAAAAATCGCGGAAATGGCCACCGGCGAAGGCAAAACATTCGTAGCGCCGCTGGCGTGTTTCCTCATGGGGCTTTCCGGTAAGCATTGCCATGTGGTAACGGTCAATGATTATCTGGTGCGCCGCGATGCGGCGTGGGTAGCCCCGGCTTTTTATGCTCTGGGCATGTCCGTGGGTTTTGTGCAATCTCATATGGATAATGAACCACGGCAAAAAGCTTATCAGTGCACTGTTACCTATGGCACCAATAGTGAATTCGGCTTTGACTATCTGCGGGATAATATGAAACAGTCCCTGGCGGAACAGGTGCAGGGACCACTGGATTTTGCCATTGTTGATGAAGTCGATAGCGTGCTGATTGATGAAGCCCGCACACCCTTGATTATCAGCGGGCCGGCCCATGATGATTCCCCGCGCTATCGGCAGGCTGATGAAGTGACGCGCAAACTTATAGCCGCCCAAAAACCGTGGGACCTAGCCAACGCCCGCGTGGAATCACTGAAGCGAAAAATCAAAGGTTCTGAAGGTGACATGAAACTGGCTCGCGGGGACGCCGGGAAACTTTCCGCCCTTCAAACGTCTATCACCGAAGCGCAAAAAGAACTGGAAGTGGCCGAAGCCGAGTTGGCCAAACAAGTGCAACTCTATGAAGTGGAATTGGACCGAAAAACCGCGCATTTGACGCATGAGGGCATACGCAAGGCGCAGGAATTTGCCGGCGTCGGATCCTTTTATGTCGGCGGTAACATGGATTGGCCCCACCTGCTGGAGCAGGCCTTGCGGGCGCATGTGGTCTATGAAATTGACAAAGACTACGTGGTGCAAAAAGGTGAAGTAATTATCGTGGATGAATCTACCGGCCGCCTGATGGTGGGCCGGCAATGGAGCGACGGCCTGCATCAGGCGGTGGAGGCGAAGGAACGTGTTACCGTTAAGCCTGAAACGCAAACCATGGCCACCATCACGTTGCAGAACTTTTTCAAACTCTACAAACGCATCGCCGGCATGACCGGTACCGCGATGACCGAATCGGAAGAATTCGGGAAAATATACAAGCTGGAAGTGGTGACGATTCCCACCAACCGTCCGCTTATGCGGCAGGATTTCGAAGATCTCATTTTCATGAATGAAAATGCGAAATGGAACGCGATTGTCGAACAGATCAAGGAAGTAATCGAACGCGGACAACCGGTGCTGGTAGGCACCACCAGTGTGGAAAAATCCGAGCGGCTTTCGCATATTCTCACACAGCAGCATGCCATAGAGCATGAAGTGCTCAACGCAAAAAATCATGAACGTGAAGCGGAAATTATTGCCAAAGCGGGCACGCAGCAGGTCAACAAACTCGGCAAGACCGTCGGGCGCGTGACCATCGCCACAAACATGGCGGGCCGCGGGACCGATATTTCCCTGGGCTCCGGCGTGCTGGAAGCGGGCGGATTATTTGTACTGGGCACGGAACGCCATGAATCGCGGCGTATCGATAACCAGTTACGCGGCCGTTCAGGACGCCAGGGCGATCCGGGCATGTCACGATTTTTTCTCAGTCTTGAAGATGAACTCATGCGGCTTTTCGCCGGTGATTTTATGCTTAAAGCCCTGCAAAGTCTGGGCATGAAAGAAGATGAAGCCATTGAACACGGCATGGTCTCCAAGGCCGTGGCCCGTGCCCAGAAGAAAGTTGAAGAGCGCAACTTCGGCATACGAAAAAACCTGCTGGAATATGATGAAGTTCGCAATTATCAGCGTAATTTCTTTTACACGTCCCGTCAGGCGATTCTTGAGGGCCGCAACCTGCAGGAAATTATTTTCGACACCATCGGAGATTCGGTGCGGGATGCGGTGGGGCATTATCTGGATAGAGACTATGTCGCAACATGCGTGGCCGAATGGGTACGCTTAACCTTTAATACGGTCATTGATCCACAGGACTTACGGGATACAGAACTGGCCGTTCTGGAAATGACCATTAAAGATAAGGCCCGGGAAGATGCCCGCAGTAACATTCACAGCGCCATCTCGGAATTTATGGATCCCGACGCCCACCCCGAGGATTATGATTATGCCGGCATGTCCTCCTGGGCGATGAGTCAGTTCAAAGTTCAAATCAGTCAGACGCAATTAAAGAAAATGCAGCGTGATGAAATTATCGACACGCTGGTGGAAAAGGCCCTTGATCTTATTGATCATAAGGATGTCAGCCCACTGGCCAAATACCTGGTGAAGGGCTATCCGCAGCAGCAATTAGCGCAGTGGGCCAATGATAAATTTGAATTCAATATCTCTGTGGAGGATCTGACCGGAAAAACCCAGGATCAGGCGGTTGAATTAATTCTTAACAACGCCCGGCAGGCCTACCAGCAGCGGGAAATTAGTTACCCGGTGGATTATGCCCTGGAAGCCACCATCGGAGCCGGTGGTATCGAAAATGTTTACGCGTCTGAGCAATTGGCGGTGTGGGTGAAGGCCAAGTTCGGCACTCCCATTTCCGGGGATGAAATCCGGTCGCTGGCGGTGGACGCCTTGCGGAAACGACTTATTGATATTTCACGCCAAACTCATGAAACCATTGATCAGCAGATTGACGAAGCGGTGGCCAAACTCCAGGAGTCGCGCATGCTCTCCGCCTGGGTGTCAGACCGCTTTGTCACACAGGCCTCTGCCGATGAGTTTGACGGTGAACCAATGGAAGAACGTCGCGAGCGCATCGCCGAACTGGCACATGCGTTCCTGCGGCGTGAACTTACAGAGTTGGAACGCACCGTGCTTTTGCAGATTTATGACGTCACGTGGAAAGACCATCTGTACGCCATGGATCAACTGCGTGATACCATCGGTTTACGCGGTATTGCCCAACGCGATCCGGTAATTGAATATAAGCGTGAAGGCTCACGGTTATTTGAAGAATTCCTGAAAAATCTGCGCGAAAAAGTCACGGACGTGATTTTCCGTATGCGTGTGGCCAGCGCCGGCGATATGCGCAATGTGTATGAAGGTCAGGAAGAACTCTTTGACGCCAATGAATCCTATGGCGTTGCTGAAAGCGCCGCCGCCAGAGAATTACAGGCGGCCCCAACCGAAGCTCCGGCGGAAGAACCCGATGATCAAGGTCCGACGCTGGATCCCATCGTCAACGCCGGGCCGAAAGTCGGCCGCAATGATCCGTGCCCCTGCGGCAGCGGAAAGAAATATAAGCACTGTTGCGGACGCACCGCCTGATACCGAAGGAACTCGTATGTCCATACCCATTGTCGCCATTGTCGGCCGGCCGAACGTCGGCAAGTCCAGTTTGCTAAATATGCTCTCCGGAAAGCGCATCTCCATTGTGGACCCCACCGCGGGCGTTACACGCGACCGCGTATCAAATATTGTTGAAAGTGATGGGAGAAGCTTTGAATTGGTTGATACCGGCGGCTACGGCATAGAAGATCCGGATAATCTCACGGAACAAATTCAGGATCAGATTCGCCGTGCCATTGAATCTGCCGCGGTACTGCTGTTTGTGGTGGACGCCAAAACCGGGCCGGTGCCTTTGGATACCGCCGTGGCGCGGCTGATTCGTCCATTTGCCAAACCGGTGATTTTGACTGTGAATAAAGTGGATGGGCCGAACCTGGCATCCAATGCCACTGAATTTTACAAATTGGGCTTTGATGAAATGACAATGATTTCCTGCCAGCATCGCCGTGGCCGGGACGAATTGCTCAAGGGCATTTTTCATCATCTTGGCCGCAGCGCGAAAATAATACCGGCGGAATCTGAACTGAAGCTGGCGGTAGTAGGCAAGCGCAACGCCGGCAAAAGCACCTTGATTAACACGCTGGCGGGCGGCGAACGCGTGATTGTTTCCGAGGTGGCGGGTACCACCCGCGACAGCATTGACGTGCGCATCGAAATAGAGGGCCGCACCATTACCGTTATTGATACCGCGGGTGTAAGAAAGCGTGCCCGCATGACCAACAACGATCTGGAGTTTTACAGCTTTCACCGCGCGCAGCGTTCCATCCGCCGGGCGGATGTGGTGCTGCTGTTAATTGATTCGACGGCGGATATCAGCGATGTGGATCAGAAACTAGCGGCTTATATCCAAGAGGAATTCCGCCCGGTGATTCTGGTCATCAACAAATGGGATCTCGTGGACGAACAGGCCACTGTGGAAAGCTACGGTGCCTACGCCGCCAAACGCTTCCCGCAACTGCAGCATGCGCCCGTGGCCTGCATCAGTGCAAAAGCCGACAGCGATCAATCGCAGATTGTCCGCCTGGCTTTTTCGCTCTACGAACAGGCATCGACCCGATTAACCACGGGCCAATTAAACAAAGCCGTGGAAGATATTTTACAATTGCGCGGTCCCAGCAGCCAGGAAGGCAAAACGGTTAAGGTTTATTATGCCACGCAAATTGATGTCCGCCCCCCTACCATCGTGCTTTTTGTCAACCACCCCCGGCTGATTACTGAGGAATACAAACGCTTTTTTGCCCATCAATTACGCGAGCGCACCGTGCTGCACGAAGTGCCCATTCGGCTGCTGATCCGCGGCCATCGTGGCAATGAACGGAAAGATGAATCGGCTTGACTCTTAGGGCCGAGGATGATGCCGCCGGTGAACGGTTTTTAACCGATCCGCATCTACATGGGTATAAATCTGCGTCGTACCGATATCCGAATGCCCCAGAAGTTCCTGGACGATGCGCAAGTCCGCCCCGCCGGAAAGCAGATGCGTGGCAAAGGTGTGACGGAGCTTATGCGGATGAATATGCTTCAAGCCGGCCGCACGGGAAATACGATCCAGCCGCTGCCACAACACAATGCGATTAATGCCTCGACCAGACCGGGAGACAAAGACATTGGGCACGCGGCTTTTGGATACCGCCAGAAGTTTAGGACGCAGCTCACGCATATATTTTTCCATGGCCGCCCGGGCGGGTTTGCCCACCGGAATAATGCGTTCCTTGCGCCCCTTGCCGATCACCCGAATAACGCCAAGCTCCGCGTGAACGTTTAATTCCGTCAGATCGGCCAGCTCACTGGCCCGCAGGCCGCAGGCATAAAACAATTCAATGATGGCCTGATCCCGCAGCGCCAGAGGGTGTTCAGGATCCACCGCCTTTAAAAGTGCTTCAATTTGCGCACGGTTCATCACCTCCGGCAACTTGCGCCAGCCATGCGGTGTTTCCAGATGCTCGGTAGGATTCTCCATCGTTTTTCCCCGCGCTACGGCAAAGCGGTAGAACATTTTTAACGCCGCGGTGTGCCGCAGCACGCTGCTGGTGCGAAAATTGCGTTGTGCTTGGAGATATTTGAGATATTCACCAATAATCACGCGGTCCACACGAATCAGCGGTCGGGAAAACTGCTGATCGCAGAATGCTGCAAACTGCATCAGGTCCGAGCGATAGGCCGCCAGCGTATTATCCGCCAGGCCAAGTTCTATTTGGATATACGTAAGAAAATCATTAATTACGGCGATGTCTTCCGTAGCAGAAATCGGCGGGACTTTGCGGGTGCTCGCGTCAGAATTTTCGCTTCCAATCAGGCCGTCCATCCTTGGACCTCCGTTGTGATCACCACGATCAACACAACTCACGCCATCCGCGTCAGGCCGGAACCCTGTCCTCCGATTACCGGCCTAGCCCTTATTCTATCGCCCAGGAAGCACTACGCCAAGCAGGTTCTCGAATTCCAAAGCATGATTCCAATCCACGCTGGTCCCCGGTGCCCCGTAGCTTAATGTGGCAGCGTTAAGTTGGATTCGGAATGTAATTGGATGGCACGATCCGCTTGTGCCCGTCGCCATTGGCACCGCTGCTGCCGCTCCTGATACCTTGAATTACAGTCCCGTGGAAGACAGTTCCCCAGCGATATACTATTATTATGGTGTATGCGCCGGGGTTTTGCGGGTCGCCGGCCGCGCTTGGCTGCCGGGTAATTAGGTAGAGTTTTAAGGAGTTCTGTAATGAAACGCAAACATTTTTCCATCGGAATATCCGGCATCTTTTTACTCTGTGTTACGTTGGCGTCTCCCATTTTTGCCGCCAAGCCGCTCTACCAGACGGACCCGGTACTGGGAAAAGGCTTAAAATATCTGTTGGCCAACCAGGCCCCGGACGGCAGTTGGGTGCCGCAGGTTGGGCCGGCTGTTACCGCCATGGTGGTGCGGGCATTGCTGCGGGCTGGATATCCGGCCAATACACCGGCGATCACCAAGGCGATGCATTTTATTGAGAAATTTCGCAGACCCGACGGCGGTTTTTTTCATCTGGCATTTGCCAATTACAACACCTGTATTGTTTTGCGTACTTTGGCCTTGATGCCGGGCAATAAATATAAATCGCAAATCAAAGCCGCCCAGCATTTTCTGATTTCCATTCAGCGTGTTGCCCCCATGCGCGATGCCGCCGGCAAGGTCATTACCAAAGATAATTCATGGTATGGAGGCGTCGGGTATGGCACGGGCCGGCCCGATCTTTCCAATACGTCATTCTTTATTTCCGCGCTGCGTCACAGCGGCATGCCGGCAAGCAGCCCCGCGATTCAGCGAGCCTTGGTGTTTGTAACGCGCTGTCAGGAAAATAGCGAAACTAATTCTCAGCCATTTGCCAAAGGTTTAAGCGGTGGCGGATTTATCTATACGGCGGCCAATGGCGGCGAATCACAATTTGGCGATACCGATCATTTGGGTAGCCGCAGCACGTTGACCGCTTATGGCACCATGACCTACGCGGGCCTGAAAAGCATGGTGTATGCGGGATTAACAAAAAAGGATCCGCGCGTCAAAGCCGCCGTGAAATGGATTCGCGCCAACTGGACCTTGAATTCCAATCCCGGCACGGGCGGTAGCCGCATGGGATTATTTTATTATTATCTCATGTTCACGCGGGCCCTCCATGCTCTGCATGTGAAAACCATTACGGACGACAACGGCATCGTCCATCACTGGCGGGCGGAAATGCGGGCAAAACTCAAAGCGTTGCAGAACGGCAATGGTTCCTGGAAAAATAAATGGAGTCCGCGCTGGCTGGAATTCAGCCCGATTCTGGTCACGACGTATGCCTGTATTATCCTGGACACCTTGGATCGATAAGCTGGTGCGTTTTGTTTGTACGGGTTGAACGCGGACCGCCGCATTAGGAGTTTTAATGTCTATTTCACCACCACGCCTGGCGATCGTCGGCGTGGGTAATTGTGCCAGTTCGTTGATTCAAGGACTGACTTGGTATCGCCGCGGCGGCTCAACCATTGGGCTGATGCACCCGGACATTGCCGGGCTTTCCGTAGGCGATATTACGCTGGCCTGTGCTTTTGATGTGGACCAACGAAAAATCGGAAAGCCCTTGGCCCAAGCCATTTTCGCGCCGCCCAACAACGCGCGGGTGTTTTGTTCTGATCCGGAAGATCATGGCGCACGCGTATTTGCCGGGCCAATCGGCGACGGAGTAGCGGATCATTTGCAGAATTTTGATCAACAGCACCGGGTCGCGGCCAGTCCCGACTCCAATACCGCGACGCTGGCGGATGTGATAAACGTTTTGCGGGAAACCCGCGCTAACGTCCTGGTAAATTACCTTCCGGTAGGCTCGCAAAAAGCGTCGGAACTGTATGCCCAGGCGTGCCTGGATACCCGCATCGCGATGGTAAACTGCATCCCGGCTTTTATCGCCAGTGATAGCACGTGGGCGGGGCGCTTTGCCAAAGCCAATATCCCGTTAATCGGCGACGATATTAAATCGCAATTTGGTGCCACCATTGTGCACCGGCAACTCATGGCTCTGGCGGAAAGCCGAGGATTTACCATTGATTCCAGCTATCAGTTAAATGTGGGCGGCAATACCGATTTTCTCAATATGCTTGAACGCAGCCGACTGGGCAGTAAAAAAATCAGTAAAACTGAAGCGGTGAACAGCCAACTTAAAACCGCCTTGGATCAGGACCATATTCATATAGGCCCATCAGACTACATTCCATTTTTGGCAGATAACAAAGTTTGCTATATCCGGATGAATGTGCGCGGATTCGGCGGCCTGCCCATGGAATTGGACCTCAAATTATCCGTTGATGATTCCCCCAACAGCGCGGGAATTGTGGTCGATGCGGTACGCTGTGCAGCGCTGGCGTTGCACCGAAAAACGGGCGGCCCACTTGCGGAGGTTTCCGCCGCGCTGATGAAGCACCCGCCAGTCCAGCGGCCCGATGCCCTGGCCGCGGCAGAGATGGATCAATGGATCAGCGGCACGGTGTAAAACGTAGCACGCGGGTTCCCGGGTTTCCCCTTTAAGCAACGATTGCTGGATATCTCATGGGACTATCGCGTCGTCCGGATGGCGGCGGAATTTAGAACGTAACATCTTGTGCCGCGTGGCCTCGACAAAGACTGAAAGGCTCCTTACATTGATGGTCATGCGGCTACCGACCCGGTATTTACGTACATGGAATGTGGCACGGAGAACCATGGCATGAGTGGAGGCGCAACGGTAGGTCATGACTTTCCACAATGGAAGCCGCGAGCAAACCCCTGGTTTATCGCAATCGCCGTCATGCTGGGAACATTTATGGAAGTGTTGGATACTTCCATTGCCAATGTGGCATTGCCGCATATTGCAGGCAGTATGGCTATCACGCCCGATCAGGCTACATGGGTATTAACCAGTTATCTAATCTCTAATGCAATTGTGTTAACCTGCACCGGTTGGTTGAGCCGAACATTTGGGCGTAAACGGTTTCTCCTGACGTGTATCATTATATTCACCGGAGCCTCCATGGCTTGCGGGCTGGCAACAAATATTGGAATGCTGATTGTCGCCCGTGTCATTCAAGGCATGGGAGGTGGTGCGTTGCAACCCAGCGCGCAGGCGATATTGTTGGAGAGTTTCCCCTATGAAAAACGTGGAAAAGCCATGGCTTTTTACAGTTTTGGAGTCATTTTTGCGCCTGTTCTAGGACCTACGCTTGGCGGATTTATAACAGATTACTATACATGGCGATGGATATTTTTTATAAATATTCCCGTTGGACTCCTGGCGCTGACGCTCATTAGTGCGCTGGTGGAGGACCCACCTTATATAAAACATGCCCGCAAAACACGACTGGATTTCGTAGGCCTTGCATTACTTTCATTGTGGATTGGAACGCTGCAAGTGGTGTTGGATAAGGGGCAGCAGGCGGACTGGCTTGGGGCGGTGTGGGTACGGTGGTTCGTGGCGATCTCCCTTTTGGGATTCCTCGCTTTTGTGGCCTGGGAGCTTACCAGCGACAATCCGCTGGTCGATTTACGGGTGCTTAAAAACAGAAACTTTTTTGCCGGGACCACGATTGTTTTTGCTATTGGTATCGTGCTTTATGCTACGACAGCGCTTTTGCCCTTATTTCTACAGACGTTGCTGAATTACTCCGCGCTGGATAGCGGCCTGGCAGTCAGCCCGCGCGGCCTTGGCTCCATTGCAGCCATCCTTATTGTAGGCAATATGATGAATATTCTGGATCGGCGCTTTCTCATGATGGCTGGATTACTACTCTTGGCCTACTCCAG
This sequence comes from Planctomycetota bacterium, assembly GCA_021818565.1. GTDB lineage: Bacteria > Planctomycetota > Phycisphaerae > WQYP01 > WQYP01 > JAMDCX01. Next base: position 1,709 of record JAKATV010000447.1, on the reverse strand, counting down.
CTTCCAATTGGGCCAGTTGGACATGGACATCGCGATGTTCAGCGTCACATGGTGTATCATTCTCAATGGATTCGCCACGCCCATGCTCTTTATCCCCTTAACCACCAGTGCCGTAGGCACGCTGAAAAATGAACAGATTGGCAATGCCACGAGCATTTACAACCTGATGCGCAATATTGGGGGATCTTTCGGAATTTCCATTACTACGACGCTGCTTAGTCGAGTAAGTCAGGCCAGCCAAAATTTTCTCGTACAACGGGTTACACCGCTTAATTCGCAATTTACCGAAAACATTACCGCTTTTCGACAACTCTTGGCCCAGCGCGGCGCTCCGGCCCTGGCCAGCCAGAAGGCTATGGGATTGATCTACCAAAATGTGGTTCAACAATCAGACGCTCTTTCATTTATCTATAATTTCCGCTTATTGGCGGTCCTTTGCGTTTGTTGCGTGCCACTGATTTTCCTGTTCAAACTTCCGACCGCCAAAACCTCCAAAAAATCCGGAGTAGCCTTAGCGGAGGGCTAACGTAAACTTCGTTTTGACATCGTACGGCATGAAGAACCTGCGCAGCGGAATCAGGGGCCTCTTGCACGCGGTCGCTGGCGCGATCCCGATGGCCGCACCCGGGGCAGCTCACCAGCCTGCACGGGCTTAATTGCAATATTGATTCAGACGTCGCCTTCATAACGGTTCTATTGGCTGAGAAAGGCACTCCAACAACACAGGCACCGCAACACAGGCACCGCAACACAGGCACCGCAACAAACATTGCGTCTTTAAGGCTGTTGCATATACTTTTACACATGTGGCTGATTAATCATGCAACCGAGTTTCCCCCTAGTGCCAAAGAATCGGTTTTGTGTGTGGGAAATTTTGATGGCGTACACCTCGGGCACCAACGAATGCTTGCCGAGGCAAAAAGCCTGGCGCGCAAGCGGAATCTGCATTTCGTGGTTATGACCTTTCATCCGCATCCTCTGCACATTTTGCGACCAAACCTGCCCCGCCGGCCCCTTATGACTGTTACGCAACGCATGGAAATACTCCAGGGCTTTGAACCGGATGTGTTGTGGGTGGTGAAGACGGATCAGGATTTTCTCAATATGACCGCGGATGAATTCATGCACAACATCCTCGTGAACACCATAGCGGCGAAAGCCGTTGTGGAGGGCGGCAACTTTACATTCGGCAAAGGAGCACTTGGGACGGTCACCACTTTACAGGAGAACGGCCGGAGCTTCGGCTGGGAAACAATCATTGTGCCCACGCAAAAGGCGGTATTGCGGGACTTATCGCTGGTGGATGTCAGCAGCAGTCTGATCCGCTGGCTGATCAGCCAGGGCCGCGTCGCCGATGCCACACGATTAATGGGTCGCCCTTACACGCTGCGGGGAGTCGTAGCGCGCGGAGCTGGACGCGGAACAACCATTGGATACCCAACCCTGAATATCCAGTGTGAACAGTTGCTGCCTGCTCCGGGAGTTTATGCCGGTCAAGCGGTCCTTGCGGAACAGACTTATGCGGCGGCAATAAGCGTCGGAAATAATCCCACATTTAACGGCACAGCGCTAACCGTTGAAGCATTTGTGCTTGATTTTTCCGGTTCAGTTTATGATCAACGGGTGGAAGTGCGATTTACCCACTGGCTCCGGGACCAATATAAGTTCTCGGGCATTGAAGCGCTTAAGGCACAGATTCAGCGCGATGT